>JAIEQQ010000288.1 GCA_019747615.1 Phycisphaerales bacterium | reverse complement strand
GACATAAGACAACTAGAAGACGACACTGAACTACATACGAGTGCACAACATAAAATACTTGAAGAACACTTGCTGGCCCATCGATGAGCCCGCCAAAAGTGCGACCGCGCCGCCAAAAACAAATGCACGAATCATGTCAATCCTCCTCGAGTGCGTCGGCCCGGCGGGGAGAGACCGCCAGTCAGCCAACGCTGGACCATACCCCACAACGTCCGAGAGTGCCAGCGATTTTGGCGCAAGATCGCGTGAACGACACGGTCGTTGCGTTCTGTCGTCGCTCTTCCGTTCTGTGTCTGTGCGGTGAATGCGTTGCACGAAGAGTCGGGCCGCCGTTTCCGCCCCGCGTCTGTCGGATTTTCGAAGAGTTTCAAGAACGGCGCGTAACCGTTCTTTTGTATAGGAATCCTATGTACATGCGAGCTGACGGTTGTTCACCTCGCCGAGGGCCAAGTGAGCCCCACACAAACCGAGGTCCCGCGTGACGCGACGCGTGTTGCGGATGCGAAGCGAGGGACACAAGCGAAAAGGAAAGTGATCATGAGCCGAGTCACACTGATCGATGCCGCCAGTCCGAATCCCGCCGTCGCGGAACCTCTCGCGCAGATTCGCGGCGCGTTCGGGACGGTCCCGACCATGTTCCGGGCCGCCGCGAACTCGCCGGCCGCGCTGAAGAGCCTCTGGGGCTCGTTCGGCGCACTGAGCGGGGGCAAGCTCGGCGCGAAGCTTGGCGAGCAGATCGCCGTGGCGATCGCTGACAGGAACGCGTGCCACTATTGCCTTGCGGCGCATACCGCGCTGGGCAAGAAGGCGGGCGCGACGTCAGCAGAGATGGCCGACGCTCAGGCGGGCCGCTCGACGGATCCCAAGACCGCCGCGGCCTTGGCGTTCGTCAGCAAGGTTGTTGCGAACCGCGCCCAGGTCTCGGACGCCGACGTCCAGGCGTTGAAGTCGGCGGGCTTCGACGATGAGCTGGTCGTCGAGATCATCGCGCACATCGCGCTCAACACGTTCACCAACTACCTGAACGTCGCCCTGAACGTTCCGGTCGACTTCCCGGGTGTCAAGCTACGGTCCGGCGTCTGACATGAGATCTCCACGTCGTTCCGGGGGAACCCGGGACGGCGTCTTGAATCACGCGGGGCGAGGATCGCCTCGGAGAACGACCATGCCGGATGGGAACATCGAGAAGCTTGCAGCGGGCCTGCACAAAATTGGTCTGGTGCTGCGCCATCAGGCGTGGGAACGCGGCGGCGAGACAGGTCTGACCCCTACGCAGTCGCAGGTGCTCGCCCTGTTGAGCGCCCGCTCCGAGTCTGGCCTCAGAGTTACCACGATCGCCAGCGAGCTTGCGTTGAAACAGCCGACGGTCACCGACGCGGTCAACACGCTGGTCGGCAAGAAGCTTGTAACGAAGTGCAAAGCCGCGGACGACGCCCGCGCGGTGCTTGTGCGGCTGAGCGCCGCGGGCAGGCGCGCCGCAGCCACAGCCTCTCAATGGCCCGACGTCATCCTTCACGCCGTTGGCACCCTCGATGAGTCCGAGCAGGCCGTCTTCTTCCGAGTGTTGATCAAGATCATCCGCGATCTCCAACAACGCGGCGAGATCCCCATCGGCCGCATGTGTACATCCTGCGTTCACTTTCGACCGCACGCACACGCCGGGAGCCCAAAGGCGCACCACTGCGCGTACATCGATTCGCCGATCGGCGACATTGATCTGCGCCTGGACTGCGGTGAGCACGTGCCGGTGCCTGCGGACAGTGGTCCTCGGCTTTGGGAGCTCTTCGTCAACGGTGAGCGATTGGCCTGAAGCTGTTCATCGGACCCAAGCGAGCGCCGGCAAACGTCATCAGGAACGCGCCGCGACCGCCCCGCGTGAACGCTCGTTCACCCAGCCCGCCCTCGCGCCGCTGCGGATTCACACCCGGACCATCTTGGCAAACTCGGCATAGCGAGCGTCGAGCTCCGCCTTCTTCAGCGTGAGCAGGCGGCTGAGGGTGAACGACTCGATGTTGTAACTCGCGACCACCGTGCCGTGGGCCAGGGCCTTCTGGATGACCTCGAAGTGGACGCGATCCTTGACCGCGTGGTGGGCGTGGTTCGCCGCGATGTAGCCCATCATGCCGCCGGCGAAGGTGTCGCCAGCACCCGTCGGATCAATCACCTGCTCCGCCGGATACGCCGGCAGCATCGCGACGCCGTCTTTGTGAACGAAGAGGCAGCCGTGCTCGCCCTTCTTGACGACGACGAACGTGAGCTTGCTCTCGGCGATGATCTGCTTGGCCGCGGTCACGGGGTTCTTCTTGCCCGTGAACAGCTCGGCCTCGTCGTAGTTCAACACGAGGCCATCGACCTCGTTGAGCAGGGCCTTCAGATCGTCCTTGGCGATGTTGATCCACAGGTCCATCGTGTCGGCGACCGCGAGCTTGCGCTTGGGGAACTGCCGCAAGAAGCTGAGCTGTACGCCGGGGTGCGAGTTGGCCAGGAAGACGTACTCGCTGCTGGTGTGAGCCGCGGGCACCGGCGGCGGGGCCTCGGTGAGGACGCCCAGCTCGGTGAAGAGCGTCTCGCGCGAATCCATGTTCTCGTGATACTTGCCGCCCCAGGCGAACGTCTTGCTCGCGGGGCGCGACTCGAGGCCGGAGATGTCGATGTTCGGAAAGGTCTTGAAGACCTCGCGATACGACGGCGCAAAGTCGCCACCGACGGCGGCGACGAGCTTCACCGGCGTGTAGAACGAAGCCGCGGCACTGAAATACGTGCAGCTCCCCCCCAGCACCTTTTCAGCGTGCCCAGTGGGTGTGTAGACCGAATCAATGCCGACGGTACCGGTGACGACGAGTGACATAGTCGCGGAGGGTAGGCGACGCCGAGCGTCGTGCCCGCGTTTCGCACTTGATGCCTCGATGCCTCATCCCTCGATGCCTTCCCCTACTTCAACGCCGCGATGAACTCGCCCAGCCGCTTGGCGCCTTCGCGGATCTGGGCCTCGTCGCAGGCGAAGCTCATGCGGATGTGCTTGTGGCCGATCTCGCTGGAGAAGTCCTCGCCGGGGACCACCGCCATCAGCTTCTCATCCAGCAAAGCCGCGGCGAACTCCGCGGCGCCCGTGAGCTTTTTGCCGGCGGGGCTGGTCTTGCCGAGATGGGCGCTGATATCGGGGAAGACGTAGAACGCGCCGATCGGCCGCGCGACCTTGACGCCCGGCAGCGCGCCCAGCAGCGTGAAGATCAGGTCCGCACGTTTGGCGAACGCCGCTCGCATGGTCTCCAGCTCTGCGGAGCATTCGGTGAGCGCCGCGCGCATGGCGGCGAGTGAGAAGCCCGGCACGCAGGTGATCGACTGGCCCTGGAGCTTGGTCATCGCGCCGATGAGCTGCTTGCCGAAATCGCCGCTGCCGCTGGCCCAGCCCAGGCGCCAGCCGGTCATGGCGAAGCTCTTGCCGGGGCCGTTGATGGTGATCGTGCGCTCGGCGATCTCCGGGCACGCGCCGATCGAAAAGTGCTTGACGCTGCCGAAGACGATGTTCTGGTACAGCTCATCGCTGACGACGCACAGGTCAGGCGCGATGGTCTTGCCGGCCTCGGCGATGACCGCCGCGAGGGCTCGCAGCTCGCTCTCGGTGTACATCGTTGAGCACGGGTTGCTCGGGCTGTTGAAGAGGATCGCGCGCGTGCGGGGGTTGATCGCGGCCTTGAGCTGCGCCGGCGTGACCTTGAAATCCGCCTCGGGCGTCGTGACCAGTTCGACGATCTTCGCACCGGCCAACCGCGCCATCGGCGCAAAGCTCACCCACGACGGCACCGGCAGCAGCATCTCGCGCCGCTCGCCCTCGCTGGCCGGCTCGTCAAAGAGCGCCTGGAAGGTCAGGTAGAGCGCCATCTTGACGCCCGCGGTGATGATGATGTGGTCCTTGGTGACGCCCGGCACGCCGCTGCGCTCAGTCAGCAGCTTGGCCAGCAGCTCGCGGCTGGCCAGGTCGCCCGGCGTATCGATGTACTTGGTGTTGTTGGCGTTGATGGCCGCGATCGCGGCCCGCTTTGCAGGCTCGGGGGTGTTGAAGTCCGGCTCGCCCGCGCCAAAGTTCAGCACGTCCACGCCGCTGGCCTTCAGGGCCTTGGCCTTGTTCATGACGGCGACGGTGGAGGAGGGTTTGAGGGCGAGGACGCGGTTGCTCAATCGCATAGTGGGTCAATCGTAGCGGGAGTGGTGTGAGGCGTAAGGCGTGAGACCACCGCGGAAGGACGTGAGCCATGAACAACGTTCTACGTCCGATAGAACGTATCCCGAACCAAATCTGATCCCCAACATCGCCGCGTCGAATCGACAGGGGTAGACTCCCCATTGCCGATGTAGTTTGGTTCATCCGAATCGCATCTCCAGTGCGGCGTCCGTTTGGTTGTGCAAGTTGACAGGGCATGCCCGCCGCGACAGGATGAAGGTCTTCCGGTAGATACGGGAGCTATCAGACTCCAGCCGTCAGCCTTCAGCTCGAAGCCGTCAAGCCGTCAAGCCGTCAAGCCGTCAAGCCGTAAAGCCGTCAAGCCTCAAGCCTCACGCCTCAAGCCTCACGTCTCCCCCAGTCTCGTCCGCCGCCGCCGGCGTTTCAAGGATCCGCTCATGGCCAAGCTCGCCCCGCCGACGACACGCACGTGGACAGACGTCAAGCAGCCGCGCAAGGTGGTGATCAGTGAGGGTCTGTGGCTGCGCTGCCCGGTGTGCGAGCAGATGGTGTATCGCAAGTCGATGGAGGCGAATCTGCACTGCTGCCCCGAGTGCCAGCACCACTTCCGTATTGGTGCCGTGGAGCGTGTTCGCCAGCTTTGTGATCCCGGCACGTTTGAGGCGATGTTCACCAACCTGCGCCCGAACGACCCGCTGAAGTTCAAGGATCTCAAGTCGTACGCCGAGCGTGTGATCGCCGAGCAGATCAAGAGCGGCGTGACCGACGGCTGCCAGGCCGGCGTCGGGTTCATCAAGGGTCGGCAGGCGATGCTCGCGGTGCTGGACCTCAACTTCATGATGGGCTCGATGGGGTCGGTCGTCGGTGAGATCATCACGCGGGCGATCGAAGCGGCGCAGGAGCGGGATCTGCCGCTGATCGTCGTCTCGTGCTCCGGCGGCGCACGCATGCAGGAGTCTGGCCTGTCGCTCATGCAGATGGCCAAGACCTCCGCGGCCCTGGGTCGCTTTGATCGTGCCGGCGGGCTCTTCATCAGCGTTCTCACCGACCCGACCACCGGCGGCGTTACCGCCAGCTTCGCGATGCTGGGCGATCTCATCATCGCCGAGCCCAAGGCCCTGATCGGCTTTGCCGGGCCGCGCGTGATTCAGAACACCATCCGCCAGGAGCTGCCCGAGGGCTTCCAGCGGAGCGAGTACCTGCAGGAGACGGGCTTCGTTGATCGTGTCGTCTCGCGCCACCAGCTCCGCAGCGAGCTGGCCCGCGTGATTGACTACGCCGGGAAGTAAGCCCGGTCCGCCTGATCGAGTCCGGCCTGCGTGTCTGATAACAAAGTTCGTTGTATGAAGATTTAAGCTCGGCGCCCGGCGGTGCAAGGGTTTATCATCACCAAGACATGCCCGCCCGATGTTTGGCGGCATGACCGAGCTTGATTCCGCGAACTCTGTGCCAAAGTTGTCCACGCGACAGGCGGTCTCTGACCTGATCACATCCCTGCGCGGCGCCGGCCGTGTTGTGCTGACGCTGCACGACATGCTCCCCCTGGCCCAGGAGTCGATCGAGGTCAGCTTTTCGGTGAGCGTTGGCGAGGTGATGGATCGCATGCGGGCCGCGAACGCCTCGGCGGTGCTTGCGTATGACGACGAGTCATCCCAGTCGAGCGTGCAAGTGCTGACGCTCTCGTCACTCGAGGCCGAGATGGCCACGCCGTTCGGCCAGCCCTTGTTTCTCGAACGCCCGCTTGGGTATCTGCTGCAGCACCATCCGCTGATCACGCCGACGCTGAGCGAGCAGACGACGCTCGCCGACGCGTGCGACGCGGCCCTGTCGCGCCCGCGGTCCAGCCGCCAAGACCCGATCATCGCGCGAAGCGACGAGGGAACGCTCACGGTCTTGCCGATCCAGTCGCTGCTGCTGGCCCAGAGCGAATCTCATCGCGCCGCGCTGGGCGAAGTCGAGGCGGCCCATCGCGTCCGAGAGTCACTCCAGGGCGAGCTGGTCGCCGCGTCCCGCAAGGCCGGCATGGCCGAGATCGCGACCGGGGTCCTGCACAACGTCGGCAACGTCTTCAACAGCGTGAGTGTCTCGCTGAGCGTCATCCAGGACGATCTGGCCGCGACGAGGCTCGGCGGGCTCGAGCGGGCGGCATCCCTGCTGAACCAGCAGCGTCAGTCCCTGCCGGAGTTCTTCGCCTCTGAACGCGGGCCGGCGTTGATCGACTATCTCCTGGGCCTCTCGGGCCAGCTCGCAGCGGAGCAGAAGAAGCTCCGCGACGAACTGGTGTCCATGGCCTCGAGCGTCGAGCACATCAAGACCATCATCGCGGCCCAGCAGCGTCACGCGGGTCGGTCGGCGGTCAAAGAGTCTGTCACCGCCAAGGGATTGTGCTCTGATGCGCTGGCCATCGAGCGCAACGCTTTGGAACGCCACGCCGTGGGCGTTGTCCAGGATCACCAGGACGTGCCGGAGTTCACCACCGATCGGCACCTGATGCTGCAAGCGCTGGTGAACCTGATCAGCAACGCCAAGCAGGCGATCCAGGAGGCGTCGCCCGCTGAGCGGTTGATCACAGTGCGCTCGTACGGAAAGCTCACACCGAGCGGCCGGTGCGCCGTGATCGAGGTGCGGGACACCGGCATCGGCATCGCGCCATCGAATCTGGATCGGATCTTCGGTCTGGGCTTCACGACCCGCAGCGGCGGGCACGGCTTCGGGCTGCACAGCGCCGCCAACGCGATCCAGCAGCTCGGCGGCGCGATCCAGGCGTCCAGCGAAGGGCCCGGCAAGGGCGCGACCTTCACACTCACGATCCCGCTGGCCCAAGCGGAGGTCGTTCAAACCGGAGCCCGTGCCGCATGAGCCAAAGCCCGAACCACGATGCGCGTCGCATCCTCGTGATCGACGACACGCTGTCCATTCACGACGACTTCCGCAAGATCCTTTCGGTCCAGGGTGGCGCTTCAGCCGGCGCGCTCGACGCGGCCGAGGCGGCGCTCTTCGGCGGTGGCGGCGCATCGGACGCCGCCGCGGCTTCGAATGAGCCCGGCTTCGATGTGGACTTCGCCAGCCAGGGTGAAGAGGGGGTGCGGATGGTGCGCACCGCGATCGAGGCGAGCCGCCCGTACGCCGTGGTGTTCGTTGACATGCGCATGCCCCCGGGCTGGGACGGGCTCAAAACGATCGAGGAACTCTGGAAGATTGATTCACTGATCCAGACGGTGATCTGCACCGCGTTCAGCGATCATTCGTGGGACGATATCCGCCGCCGCCTGGGCAGCAGCGATCGATTGCTGGTGGTCAAGAAGCCGTTCGAGCGGATCGAGATCCTGCAGCTGGCCACCGCCATGAGCGCCAAGTGGAAGCAGACGATCATCGCGGGCCTGAAGCTCACCGAGATGGAGCGGATCGCAGACGAACGGGCGGAGAACCTGCGCCATGCGGCGACGCACGACGCGCTGACGGGGCTCGCCAATCGATCGCACATTCGCGCCGCCATCAGCGAGGCGATCGAACGCCGCAGCCGCGACGGGGCGATGTTCGGTGCGTTCCTGCTGGACTTTGACCGCTTCAAGATCATCAACGACAGCCTCGGGCACGAGACGGGCAACGCGCTGCTCATCAGCATCGCCCACCGGCTCCGCACGATCACCGAGTCTTGGCGAACCGGCGAGGGTGAGAAGGCCACGGCCGTCTGCGGCCGGCTCGGGGGCGATGAGTTCATGATCATTGCCTCGGGCGTGCGGAGCGAGGCTTCGCTCAACGACTTGGGCCAGCAGCTCGTCGGAGCGCTCCGCCTTCCTCACATGATCGACGGCACGAACCTCTTCTCGACTGCCAGCGTGGGCCTCACCAGCAGCGAGCACGAGTACGTCGAGCCTTCGGTGGTGATGCGTGACGCGGACGTCGCCATGTATCGTGCAAAGTCCAGCGGCAAGGATCGCGTCGTGCGATTCGACAAGTCGATGCACGACGGCATGATCGAGCGGCTCGGGCTCGAGTCCGCCCTGCGCGTCGCGGCCGTGCAGACACCCTTTGAACTGCACTATCAGCCGATCGTCGAGATCGAGAGCGGGCGATGCGTCGGGGCCGAGGCGCTGGTGCGCTGGCGTCGCGACAACGGGATGCTCGTGCCCCCGGGGGTGTTCATCGATCTGGCCGAGGAGACCGGGCTCATCCTGCCGATCGGCAAGTGGATCATGGCCCAGGCGATCCGCGACGCCCGAACGCTGATGGACAGGCCCGACGGGCCGCCAGACTGGTACGTCGGCGTCAACGTCTCCAAGCGACAAATGCTGGAGCCGGGGTTCGTTGCCTCCGTGGCCAGCGCGCTGCAAGAAGGCGGCGTGCCGAGCCGGCACCTGAACATCGAAGTCACCGAGAGCATGATCGTGGATCGCCCCGAGGTGACGATCCCCATTCTGCAGCAACTCAAGGGCCTGGGCGTGACGCTCTCGATGGACGACTTCGGCACCGGCCAGTCGTCGCTGACGTGCCTGCAGCGCTTCCCGCTGGACGTCGTCAAGGTCGATCGTGGGTTCGTCTGCAACATGACCGAGCATCGCAAGTTCAGCGCCGTGGTCAATGCGGTCGTCTCGCTCGCCAGCCACCTGGGCATGCGCGTCGTCGCTGAGGGCGTCGAGACGCTCGAGCAGTTCTCGCAGCTCCAGGCGATGGACTGCTACGCGGTGCAGGGGTGGTACTTCGGCAAGGCGGCCCCGGTGGAACGTCTGATGGAAACGCTCGGCTACGTGATCCACCCCGCACTGCCAGCGCCGGCTCTCGTGCTGCCCGCTCGGGCGGCCTGAGCCATCGAGCGAGCCCGACTTGCCCGGCGCGTGCAAACGCGTACCCTGTCTCATGGAAGCCCAAGCGATTTCCTCCAAGCGTCCAGCGTCACCCGCCGTCAACCATGATGCGAGCGCCGCGCCGACCTTCGTCGGCCCGCCTCAGGCTATGACCGCTGCTGAAAAGATCGTGATGGACGCCATCACGTTCGATGACGTCTTGCTGCTTCCCAGATACTCCAACGTCGTGCCTACCGACGCCGACACCACCACCTGGCTCACGCGCCGCATCCGCCTGCACATCCCGCTGGTGTCCGCGCCGATGGACACCGTCACCGAGAGCGCACTGGCCATCGCGCTCGCCCAAGAGGGCGGCCTCGGCGTCATTCACCGCAACATGCCCCCCGAGACCCAGGCTCGCGAGGTCACGAAGGTCAAGCGCTCCGCCAACGGCGTCATCAGCGATCCGATGACCCTCTCGCCAGACGACACCGTCGCCAAGGCCCGCCAGCTCATGGCGCGCTACCACGTCTCGGGCTTCCCCGTCACGCACAACGCCGAAGCCAAGGGCTCCGTCCGCGGCATCCTCACCCGACGCGATCTCAAGTTCGTTGAGAACGAGCAGACCCGCGTCGGCGACGTGATGACCAAAGACGGCCTCATCACCGCCCCCGCCGGCACCACGCTCCCCGAAGCCGAGCGCATCTTGAACGCCAACAAGATCGAGAAGCTCCTTCTGGTTGACACATCGGGCAACCTCGTCGGCCTCATCACGATGAAGGACATCGATCGCCTCAGCCAGTTCCCCCGCGCCTGCGTTGACTCACGCGGCCGCCTCCGCTGCGGCGCCGCGATCGGCGTTGACGCGTACGAGCGTGCCGAGGCCGTCGTCGCCGCGGGCGCAGACGTCCTCGTTGTTGACACCAGCCACGGCCACAGCGAGAACGTCCTCCGCACCGTGCGAGAACTCAAGAAGCGCCACGATATTGACGTGATCGCCGGCAACGTCGCCACCGCTGAGGGCGCCAAGGCGCTGGCGGGCGCGGGCGCAGACGCGGTCAAAGTCGGCATCGGCCCCGGCAGCATCTGCACCACGCGAGTCGTCACCGGCGTCGGCGTGCCGCAGCTCTCGGCGGTCATGAGCGCCGTCCAGGGCGTCGCGGGCACGAACTGCGTCGTGATCGCCGACGGCGGCATTCGCCAGAGCGGCGATATCGCCAAAGCAATCGCCGCGGGCGCAAGCGCCGTGATGATGGGCTCGATGTTCGCGGGCCTCGATGAATCGCCCGGCGAGATGGTCATCCGCCAAGGGCGCCGCTACAAGTCCTATCGCGGCATGGGCAGCGAGGGCGCCATGAACGCCGGCAGCGCCGATCGCTACGGCCAAGCGAACCGCGCCGGCTCGACGTCAGCAGCAGACTCCGCCAGCTCACGAGCCGGAAACGCCGGCAACGCCAGCGCCGAGATCGGCAAGCAGAAGTTCGTCCCCGAAGGCGTCGAAGGCCTCGTCGCCGCCCGCGGCCCGCTCACCGAGTTCGTCTACCAGATGGTGGGGGGCCTGCGGGCCAGCATGGGCTACGTCGGCTGCCGCACGCTGGCAGAGATGCAGCGCGACGCGAGGTTCTGTCGCGTCAGCGGCGCGACGATCGTCGAGAATCACCCGCACGACATCCAGCTCACCAAGGAGTCGCCCAACTACCTTGTCGCGCGTCAGGGGCTGGAGTAATCGCCGAGCAAACGCTCGCGTGCCGCGCTGACGTGTTTACCTTTGTGCCGCCCACTGATTGAGTCGAATCCATGACCACCGCAGGCAAGATGACACCCGCAGAGATCGACCTCGCCTACAGCGCGGCTCAGAAAGTCGTTGAGGTTCATCGGCGCGTCTCGGCGTTCATGCGCATGGGCATGACCCTCGCGCAGATCGATGGGGAAGTGGCGAGGGTGCTGGCCGACATCGAGTGCAAGAGCTGCTTCCTTCACTACCGCCAAGGCCGCTCGCCGGCGTTTCCCAGTCACGCGTGCCTCTCGCTGAATGATTGCGTCGTGCACGGCACCGCCGCGAGTGTGACGCGCCCGCTGCGCGAGGGTGACCTGCTCAAGCTCGACATCGGCGTCAACTATCGCGGCATGATCGGCGACGCCGCGTGGACCTACAGCTTCGGCGAGCCCACGGCGCTCGTGAAGCGCCTGATGGACAGTGGCAAGAAGTCACTCGCCGAGGGCGTCAAAGAACTGCACCCAAAGAACACGTACCTCGCGTGGGCCCGGCGCGTGCAGGGCATCGTCGAGACCGAGTTCGGCTTCAAGCTCGTGCGCGGCCTCGGCGGTCACGGCTACGGCCTCAAAACCCTCCACAAAGCCCCGTACGTCAGCAACGTCGTGCCCGCATATGTCGGCGAGTGGCCCGAGGCCACCGAACGCTGCGCCCCCGGCACGCTCATCGCCGTCGAGCCGATGATCGCCGTCAGCACCGGCGACACAAAGCACGCCCGCAAGAACGACTGGCCCGTGCTCACCGCCGACGGCAGCATGAGCGTTCACTACGAGCACGATGTACTCGTGACTGACCACGGCCCGCGCGTGCTGAGCGACGGCATGCAGAACCTACCCGACGTGGTCGGGTGATGCCGAGCGCGTACAGAATTGAATGGGCAAGGAGTTGGGACTCACCGCCGAGGCGAGCGCGAGTACTGCTTCTTGACAGCAGCCGCGTCTTCGATCGGGTCGTCGATCCGCGCGATGCGGCTGGCGTTCCAGCCTTTGTCGCCGCGCTCGGCGTCGTACATCACGCGGCTCGCATCGCGAAGCACGCGAAAACCGTCGCCCTCGATCTTCGTGAAGTGCGCGAAGATGTCCTGACCATCGGGCCCGATGATGAAGCCGAACCCCTTCTTGGGGTCAAACCACTTCACGATGCCCTCGGCGTTGACAATCTTGTTCGGGTCGCTGGCAGACATATTGAATCCCCTTCATGCCCCTCTCAGCATACCACATCGGATGACCTAGGTCACATTTTCAGGCGAAGAATCGGATCCGGAGTTTTCACTGGCTGGAGTAAAAACCGGCCTGGGATCACAAAAAAACGGGCCCGCCGATCATGGCGGGCCCGTTTGCGATTCAGTATTGGGGGAAACGATCAATCGTTTCGTGCCGCGGACTGCTGCGGGGCCTGACCCGTCTGGCCGCCGGTGTTGCCACCGCCGCCACCACCGCCGGTCGCGATCGCGTCGTCGCGCATGGCCGCCTTGCGGCTGAGCTTGATGCGGCCCTGGTCGTCCACGAGGATGACCTTGACCTTGATCATGTCGCCCATCTTGACGACCTCGTTGACGCTCTTGACGAAGCCGTCGGCGAGTTCGGAGATGTGGCACATGCCGTCGGTGCCGGGGGCCAGCTCGACGAAGCAGCCGAAGTCCTTCATCGACACGACCTTGCCGGTGTAGACGGTGCCGACCTTGATCTCGGCGACGAGCGCCTCGATCTCCGAGCGGGCGCCGTCCATCGACTCGCCGCTGTTGCTGGCGACCATGACGGTGCCGTCGTCCTCGACTTCGATCGTGACCTGCCACTTGTCCTGGATCGAGCGGATGGTCTTGCCACCGGGGCCGATGAGCTTGCCGATCTTCTCGGGGCTGATCATGATGGTGACCAAGCGCGGGGCGTACTGGCTGATCTCAGCGCGAGGCTTGGCGATCACCTTCTCCATGATGTCGATGATCTCGAGGCGGCCCTTCTTGGCCTGCTCGAAGATGACCTTGACCTGGTCGAGGTTGAGGCCGCGGGCCTTGAGGTCGAGCTGGATGCCGGTGATGCCCTCGCGGGTGCCGGAGACCTTGAAGTCCATATCGCCGAAGAAGTCTTCCTCGCCGATGATGTCGGTGACGAAGATCTCTTTGTTGCCGTCGTCATCGGTGAAGCGGCCGACGCTGATGCCGGCGCAGGTGGCCTTGATGGGCACGCCGGCATCCATGAGCGCCAGGCAGCCGCCGCAGACCGAGGCCATCGACGACGAGCCGTTAGACTCGGTGATGTCGCTGACCACGCGGATCGTGTAGGGGAACTCGTCCGGCGAGGGGAGGATGCCCAGCAGCGAACGCTCCGCGAGCGCACCGTGCCCGATTTCGCGACGGCCCGGGGCCATGACGCGCTTCACTTCGCCGGTTGAGAACGGCGGGAAGTTGTAGTGCAGCATGAACTTCTTGGAGTACTCAGGCAGCAGGCCATCGACGATCTGCTCGTCCTTGCCGGTGCCGAGGGTGACGCTGACGAGCGACTGGGTCTCGCCGCGCTGGAAGAAGGCCGAGCCGTGGGTGCGGGACAGAACACCGACCTCGCCGATGATCTGGCGGATCTCGGTGGGGCCGCGCCCGTCGGCGCGGGTTTTCTGCTCGGCGATCAGGCGGCGGGTGATCTTCTCTTCGAGGCGCTTGAACGCCTCCTTGGCCTGCGAGCGTTTCTTGAGTGAGTCCTTCCACTGGGTGACGTTGCCATCGCCCTTCTCAAGGAAGTGGGTATCGAGGAAGGCCTTGCGGAGCGCGTCCACCTTCGTGTTGCGCTCCTTCTTGCCCTTGATCTGGCGGGCCGCGATCAGGTCCTTCTCGCACGTTTTGGCGGTGAAGGCGGTGATCTCTTCGCTGGGCAGGAAGATCTCGCCCATGACCTTCGGAACGCCGGCCTTCTTGACCAGCTCATCGATTAGGGCCAGAACGTCCTTGCACTGGTCGTAGCCGAACGTCAAGGCGTCGTGGATGCCCTGCTCGGGAACCTCGGCAGCGCCGACTTCGATCATGTTCAGGCCGTCCTTGTGGCCGGAGAGAACCAGATCCAAGTCCGAGTATTCCATCTGCGTGACGGTGGGGTTGACGACGAAGCGGGTGCCGTCGTCGGTGTGGATGCGCGCGACGCGAACCGTGGCAATCGGCCCCTCAAAGGGGATGTTGCTCATCGCCAGCGCCGCAGACGCCGCGGTGCCCGCGATCACGTCAGCATCGTTCTCCTGATCGTGGCTCATGACGAAGCACTGGATCAGGATCTCGTCAAAGAACCCGTCTGGGAAGAGCGGGCGCATCGGACGATCGATCATGCGCATCGTGAGGATTTCCTTCTCCGATGGCGGACCCTCGCGCTTCTTGAACCCGCCGGGGAACTTGCCCGCAGCCGAGGTCTTCTCGCGATAGTCGATCGTCAGGCCCAGGAAATCCGTGCCCTCGCGCGGCGCGCCGCGGGTGACGGTCGCCAGCACCACCGTGCCGCCGTAGGTCGCCATGATCGCGGCGTTACAGAGCTTGGCGACCTTGCCGGTCTCCAACGTGAGCGTGCGACCGCCGATTTCTTTCTGCACAACAACGTGATTCATACAAACCGATCCTGCTGCATTTGCAGCGCTACACGCCATCGGGCTGCGCGGCTCTCCCCGGGCATCGGCCCAGAGATCATCAGCTCGCGCGCCACTGCGACGTGGGGCGGATCGGGCTTGCTCGAAAGCAGAGGCATCGGGCTCGCTTCGGACGACGCCCCGTCGATCGGATCGACAGGCATCGCCAGACAAACACACAAGCCGGGTGCCCACTGCCACCGGACAAGCCCGTGGCCCTGGTGCGAACAGTGAAAACAAACAGGCCCGCGAGCGTTGACTCGCGGGCCTGCAGAAAGTCGTAGATTACTTGCGGAGGCCCAGGCGTCCGATCAGGTCCAAATACCGCTGGCGGTCCGCACGCGCAAGATACCGGAGCAGCCGGTTGCGGTTCGCGGCCATCAGAACCAGCCCGCGACGGCTGTGGTGATCCTTCTTGTGGATCTTCAGATGCTCGGTCAGGTCATTGATCCGCTCGGTCAGGATCGCAACCTGAACCTCGGGCGAGCCGGAATCCTTGGGGTTGATCTGGTACGTCTTAACGGTCTTGGAGCGCTGCTCAACAGTGATCATGGATCGTGCTCAGATGCTGTCGGCCTTCGAAGAGTCGGGTCAAACGCCCGGCCCTTTGGCCCTGGTGCTGTGATTGAAGACGCACTATATCGCCCCCGATCGCGCCGATCAAACCCTAAAGAAGCCCGAAAGTGCGAATCGAGCAATCAAAACCCGATCGAATGGCCAGCGAGGGGCTTCATTCGTTGGAGGTGAGTCGGCGGGAGGCAGGCGTGACGCCCGCCCCACGGCACTGCGGGACGCCCGCCCCACGGGAGTCATTTCTTCTTTGCTGGTTCCTTTGGGGCCTTGGCCTTGATCAGCATCGTTACCCGCTCCATCAGGTCATTGGGCACCGGCACCGTCAGGTGATATTGCGCCACGCGCCACGAGCCATCGATTTTTCGCAGCACCCCCGTGCCGCGGCAGACGCCGTACTTCTCGTTGTCCAAGATCTCGCTGAACCACGCGATGTCGCCGGTCGGCGAGAGGTCGATGTGCCGCCCCGCGGCGCGGGGCTTGTAGGTCCAGCCGCGCCCGCGCTTGAACAGCGGCTCGGCATACGCCCGGAACTCCGCGACGGTCCATCGCTCGGTCGCATCGGTGCCGATGAACGCCCCCTCGGGCGCAAAGAGATCGAAGTACGCCTTCAGGTCGGCCTTCGCGGCCGCGGCGTGGAATCGGTCGAGCGTCGCCAGTGCCTCGGTGTGCGCCGGTGTCATGGTTCCCTCGACCTTCCTGAGCGTGTCCAGTTCCTTCAAGATGGCGCTGGCGGTGAGCGAGCGGATCATGTGCCCCTCGGTCATCGCGATGTTGAGCCACACATTGCCGCCGAGGCGTTTGAGCTCTGTCTCCGTGCGGCGGGCGGAGTCCACCCAGTTCATCGAGTCATCAGAGCCGACATGCATCCGCACGGGGATGGACTTGATCTTGTCCAGCTTCGGCGCATCAGTCGGATGCGGGTAGCCCGGCAACGTCGTGATCGAAGCCACGCGCGAGGGATCGTTGATCGCGATGCGGAAGGCCGAAACGCCGCCGTTGGAGATGCCCACGAGGTGGTAGCGCGCGCCCTCGACGGTGACGCGGGACTCGATGTCGGCCATCAGCGCGGGGATGTGCTTCTCAGCGCCGCTGAAGAACGTGGTCTTGTCGGGCGCTTCAGGGCAGACGATGACCCAGGGCTTGTCTTTGAGCGTCGCGTCGTCAAAGAGCGAGAGAGCCGCGGACATCATCTGAAAATCCTGCGTGCCGGGCGGTAGGAGTAAGAGCACCGGGGCCGGCGTCTTTGGGTCCAGGTTCTCCGGCGTGATGATGGAGTAGCGGATCGTGGTGCCCGCGTCGATCTTCACCTCGCGGAGCTGTCGATCGGGCGCGCCAAATGCGACCGGCACGCATAGCAGCAGCCCGAGCATCAGCACGCCGCCGGCGGCCCGCGGGCACAGCGCAACTTCGATCGCGCGGCGGGCATCAGACGCAAGCGCGACAAACATCGATCGAGCGAAGACCCACATCGCAGTCAGCGCCGTGGCGCGCGCCGGGCCCGCGAGCGTGGTGTTGGCAATCGTCGTTTGAGCAGTCGTGGTGTTGGCGATCATGGGATCTTTCTGAGATGCAGCCAGCCCGGCTCGCGTGTCATGGCTGGCCCACGTGCAAGATCGCGAGCTTCGGCCCGGCGCTGGTGGCGTATGCTCGTTCGCACCGGGGGCTTTGCTCCCGGGCCTCACCGCCCGATGCGCCGGACACGACAAGTATGCCAGAATCTCGCGGATATCGCGCCGACAACTCACGCCCGTCTCGCGACGGCTCACCCTCGCGCGGGCCGCGCCGCAGCGGCCCACCCACTGCGCCGAGAGGCGCCG
>JAIEQQ010000466.1 GCA_019747615.1 Phycisphaerales bacterium | reverse complement strand
AGGTTGCCGGGGAGTAGAGCCGCCCGTCGGCGGCGCGCGGCGTGAAGTTGAAGATCGCCAGCCGCTCCCACGATCGGCCCATCCAGCGGTGCAGGTCCAGCGTCTGGGCGGAAGAGAACCGGCCCTGATACCCGCGATCAACGCCGCCGAAGACCGCGACAATCATCGCCGCCGAGAGCAGCGTGATCACAATCCAGCGCCGGTTGCCGATGTCGGGAATCGCCTTCGCGCCGGGCAGGAAGATCGCGCCGGCCAGGAGCGCGACGTCGATCCCGAGCATGACCCAAGGCGAGACCTTCACGCTGCCGAAGCACCCGCACGACGCCGATCCGAACGCCAGCGCGTCGATCAGCACGACGCAGAACACGGTGAGCACACCGATCGCCAGGGCCCGCGCGTAGCGACGGTGCGTGAGCAGCAGCACGACGATCAGCAGCTCGATCGCGATGGTGATCAGGAACGCCTGCTGCAGCACGCCGGGGTCCTTGGCCCCCGGCATGAAGCGATAGATCGGCGGAAGGTCCGACACCGAGCCGGCAAGGTACTTGAAGCTCGCCCCGGTGAGAACCCACAGCGGGACGATAAAGCGAACGAGCCAGTCCGCCGCCTTGGGGGCGGGGACTGGCTCGTTGGTGTTCGCGGTGCTCATGAGTTGAGCGTATGTCTCAAAGGGTCGAGCGGGCTCAGTTGAAGAAGTTGGAGAAGAAGCAGTTGTAGTCACCCTCGGTCACGCCGTTGTTCGTGCCCTGCGATGGGGCACCGAGCGGCTCGCCGCTGTCGTAGGCGATGTCGGCGGGGGAGTTGGGGATCGCGTCCCCTTCGAAGTAGGTCGAGAAGAAGAGATTGTAATCGGCTTCGCTGATGCCGTCGACCGAGCCGTTGCGGAACGAGCCAGCGGCAGTCGAGATGATCGCGGCGGCCGAGCCATCGGCCAGAGCGATGTCAGCGGGGTTCTTCGGGACGATCATGCCCGTGGCCACGATGACCGGCGCCGTGCCGGTGCGGCGCATTTCGCCGTTGACCTGGCCGGTGTCGGTCGGGGGCATGTCGCTGTCAAACCAGAAGGTGAACATGCGGCCCCAGCGGAGCGTGTTGGGCAGGACGCCCGAGGGGGCCGTCGGCGGGGTGAAGCGGATCGAGCCGGCGGGATTCACGGTCATCGTCCAGTCCGTGTTGAAGTCGACGGTGTCCGCGTTCGCCGGCGGCTTGGTCGGGTCGACTTGGCTGTGATAGCCGGGGTCCGCCGAGCGGGGTTGAGCGAAGCCGAAGTTCCGAGCGTCAACCAGGCGCGGCACCACGAGTTCCAGCGCGTTCAGCTCGCGATCAAGATCGAGGTTGTACACGCAGTACTCGTACCGCAGGCCGCCACCGGGACGGGAGACCACGCGGCTGGAGACGTACGCGGTGCCTTCATCGGTGGGCGCGAAGGCGGCCTGGCGATCACCCCAATCGAGCATGACCGGGCCGAAAATGTGGCGGCTGTCGTACAGGAAGTTGCCAGCGCCGACGCTGGAGGCGGTCGTGGTGTTCGTCACGCCGGTGACCTCGAAGCGGCGATAGGCAACGTTGTTGAACTTGTACTTGTCGCCGTTGATGACGTAGTAGCCCTCGACAAAGAAGCGGCCGTTGGTGCCGAGCGCCGCGGGCTTGATCTTGTCTACGTGGAAGTTGTTGAGCTTCCACGCCTGGGTGGTGCCGCTGAAGTTGTAGTTGCGGGCACCCAACGCCGGCTGCGTCGTTGCAAAGTTCGTGCGGACGTCCTGGTAGGGATTCGCGGAATCCTGGTTCATCAGATTGTGCCATGAGCCCTGCTGCGACCAGCCGATCGTGCCCGGGTCCGCGGCGGTGCCCGCCGGGGCATTGGGCTTGATCTCTGAACGTGGTCCGACGTCGTCGGCGGCCACGTTCAGGCCCGAGCCGTACGTATCGGAGCAGTTGGCGCCGAGCAGATCGTTGCTCGGGCCGTTGCACGAGAGGGTGCCGCAGCGCGGCTGGCCGATGTCAATCGTCGTCGGGTTGACGACGGTACCCGCCGGGGTCAGCGGGGTGACGACGGTTCCCTGGGTTGCTGAGGCGGCGAACCAGCCGTGCTTGACCCACGCGGCGCCCAGCTGCTCAAGGCGACCGTCGGAAGTCGTGCGGAACGTGTTGATCGCGATGTAGGGGTGGCGCCCGCCGCGAGGATCGTTCGTGGGGATCGCGCTGTCCCACGCCTGCCACCACTCGGGGTTCGGCTGGGCGTAGAAGGTGCCGTTGATGGTCTGGCCGGTGTTGTTCGGGCGGGTGTTGCACGAGACGGTCGTTGCGGACATGACGATGTTCGGCGAGGGCTTGCCGGCAGACGAAGAGGTATAAACACCGAGGTTGCCACCGGGGCCGTAGCGTGCCGGGGGCTGACCGGCGAGGCCGGTACCGGTGACACGCGTCGGCGCGCCGGTGCCGTGGGCGATCGCCGAGATCGAGACGTCGATGCCGACCGACGCGTCAGGAGCGCGTTCGCCGCCGAAGTTCGCGTTCGCGACCGTTCGCGAACCGCTGTACATCAGCCCGGCGGTCGTCACCAAAAACAGCGCAAAAGGAATACTCTTCTTCATTCGAGTCGTCTCCTGATTGGCGAAACTACACCCAAGACCCAGAAATCCACGAGAGGGGTATGACAAGATACTACGAAGATTCGGTTCGGGTCCACCGTTTTGATCGCTACCCAACGTTTTCCCCTAAATCTACTCGATCTCAGTGAGAATACCACCCCCCATTTTGGGCACCCTAGGTGGGCTGGGCCGACTCGCCGTAGGTGCCGCCGAGATGGTCGCGGATCGCCCAAAGGTCGGGGTAGAGCTTGTTGCCGAGGGTGGAATAGAGGTACTTGGCGCCGCTGGATCCACCGGTGCCGCCGAGGCCGCCGATCATCCGCTCGACCATCTTTACGTGGTGGAATCGCCAGAGGCTCATGCGCTCGTCGAACTCCAAAAAGTGCTCGCAGAGCCGGAAAATCGGGTAGTGCGAGTCGATGTCACGGTACACCGGCAGGAGCGCCGCCACCACGCGATCATCACCCAGGTACTGCTGCGTCGTGTCGCGAGAGAGCACCTCTGGGGGTATCGCGAGGCCGGCGCGTGCGAGGAACTTCAGCAGGTGGTCATAGACCGTCGGACGCGCGAGGGCATCCTCCATGTCCTTCCTGGCCGCGGCGTCATCCCCGACAAGGCCGAGAACCTTTGAGTTTTTGTATCCGGCCAGGAACTCCAGATGTCGGAACTGAATCGACTGAAAACCCGAAGCCGGCCGGAGATGATCCCGGAACTTCGCGAAGTCCACGGAGAACATCGTCTCCAGCAGCGGGAGCTGGTCGATCAAGAGGTGCTGAATGGCGTGAACGCGGGTGAAGAGCTGGGCGGCGCGGAGCGGGCGGTCTTGATCGATGTAGTCGCAGATGCCGCGCAGCTCGTGGAGCGTTTGCTTGAACCAGAGCTCGTAAACCTGGTGGCTGACGATGAAGAGCAGCTCATCGCGGTGTACCGGGCGCGAGAGCTCGCTTTGGAGCGAGAGCAGCTCGGGGACTTTGAGATAGCTGCCATAGCTGACTTTTCCTGGCGGAACCGCGGCGGCGGAGCGATCGGGGTCGTGGTTGGTCATGCCCGCATCCTAGTGGATTCGGTCAGGGTGCGCCGAGGCGGGCCGGGGGCTCGCGGCTGCGGTCCACGTCGCGGCGGAGATGCGGGGATCATGCGAGCGAGAGGATTCTTTGGCGATGCGCGAACCCACGCGGTCGCTGGCACGCTCTATCGTGATCAACGCGGCGATCGTCGCCGCGGATCACTGAGTCGTCGTCGAGAGTTTCCTGGAGCCTGTCATGTTGAGCCACACCGTTCGTCGTCTTGCGTTCGTCATCGCCTTGGCCGGAGCGGCTCACGCGATTGTGCCGTGCTCGACGGCGCTCGCGCGGCCGCTCGCTGCGCCCGAGGCCAACGCGGGGACTGTCAATGAGGAGAGCCGCGTGGTATCGCAGGGGCGGGCGGTCGTCTCGCGCGTTCCGGATTATGTCGATGTGGTGGTGGGTGTTGAGATCACGGCCGACAGCGCGTCGGACGCGCAGGCTCAGTGCACGAAGGCGATGGAGGACGTGATCAAGGCGGTCAAGGCGCTGAACCTGCCGGGGATTGAGCTGCGAAGCGGGCGGATCGAGCTTGGCCCGCGGTACAACGACTTTGACCCGCGCAACAACGGCGGCCCCCGCAAGGTCGTTGGCTACAACGCGGTGAACACGCTGCGCGTGCGGACGACGGACCTGAAGGCCCCGCCTCGCGCGATCGACGCGGCGCTCAAGGCCGGCGCCAATCGGGTGGACATGGTGAGCTACGCGATCAAGGAAGCGCTGGCGGCGCGCGAGGAGGCCCTCGCCCTTGCCACCGCGGCGGCGGCGCGAAAGGCCGGGGTGCTCGCCGGAGCGCTCAACACTCGCCTCGGGCGAGTTGTCACTGTGACCGAGTCCGGCGGGGGCAACAGCTACATGGCCCAGAACCGGGTGTCGAAGTTCGCCGCAGAGTCGGACGCGCCGGTGACCGGCGATTCAGTCGAGCCCGGCACGATCGATATCTCGGTGGATGTCACGGTGGAGTTCGCGCTGGTGCCAAAGGGGTGAGTTCCGCGTCGCTCACCCTACTCCCCCCCACTCCCCGCTCCCGCGCCCCGCTCTGTATGATCGTGTGTCCGCGAGCTGGCCCCGGTGCCAGCTCGCGGCACATCGCGAACGCGCGCAACGCAAAGGCGGATTTCATGAGCGAGCGACTGGACGTCATCAAGACCTACAAGCTGTATATCAATGGCGCGATGCCGCGGTCTGAATCGGGGCGGTCCGAGCCGATCCGTGATCGTGATGGCGGGGTGCTGGGCCATTCGTGCAAGGCGAGCCGAAAGGACCTGCGCGACGCGGTCGTCGCGGCGCGGGCAGGGCTGGGAAAGTGGAAGGGCGCGACGCCTTACAACCGGGCGCAGATCCTGTATCGCATGGCCGAGATGCTTGAAGCACGCCGGGCAGAGTTTGTCGGGTTGCTGGAGTCCGGTGGAGTGCCGGCGGGTGATGCGCAGCGCGAGGTGACGACGAGTGTTGATCGGTTGGTGGCGTTCGCTGGGTGGGCCGACAAGTACTCGCAGGTGCTCGGCTGCCAGAACCCGGTGGCGGGGCCATACTGGAATATCACGGTGCCGGAGCCGACGGGCGTGATCGGCGTGATCGCGCCGGCGCCCGTGGGCGTGCAGAGCGCCGGGGCGCTGCTCGGTTGTGTCGGGTTGATTGCGCCGGTGATCGTGTCGGGCAACACGTGCGTGGTGCTGAGCGAGGCGTTCGCGCCGGTGGTCAGCGTGTTTGGTGAGGTGATGGCCACCAGCGACCTGCCCAGCGGCGTGGTGAACCTGCTGACCGGCTCGCTGGACGAACTGGTGCCGGTGCTGGCCAAGCATCGCGATGTGGACGGGATCCACGCGATGGGGTTGAATGCGTCGCTTACGCAGACGTGCCTTGATGGAGTTTCGGACAATCTGAAGCGCGTCAAGCTCCGGCCCGCGACGACGGACTTGAGCGACGCCGCGGCGTGCGAATCGGTGTGGTGGATCGAGCCGTTTGTCGAGTTCAAGACGGCGTGGCACCCGACCGGGGCGTGATTTGATTGGTGGGTGTTTGGTGGTAGATGCTCAAGGAAAGTGGCAGAGTGGCAGAGTGGCAGGGCAAGGAGCGGGCGGAGTTCGTAAGCACGGTCGTGTTGCCCTCAGCCACTTGACCACTTTGGCACTCCACACCAACGCCCCCGTCCTCCGTCGCCCCGATTTCCCCAACCCACCCCATAGCCGCCGCGCCGGAGGCTGCCTAGCATCTTGGCCCCGCGAAACGCCCCTGTCTCCCTCGGGCCCGCGGCACTCATTTGCAAGGACCACGTCATGGCACATAAAAAGGGACAGGGCTCGACGAAGAACGGCCGCGATAGCAACCCGCAGTATCGCTGCGTGAAGCTCTACGCTGGCGAAGTCTGCCAGCCCGGCTCGATCATCGTCCGCCAGGTGGGCACCCCCCTCAAGGCCGGCTTCCTCGTGCGTCGCGGAAAGGATGACACCTTGTACAGCCTCGGCACGGGCAAGGTCGTCTTCATGGGCTCGACGGTCCACGTCGACCCGCTCGACCCGGCCGAGCCCCGCCCGTTCTGGCTGAAGAAGAGCTCGTAAGCGGCTCTGCCCGCGAGGGCTCCGCTTCGATACGCTGCGTCTGCATCGCGAGTCTTCAAGGGAAGCTTGGCGGTGACGGTCGATGGACCGGAGTATTGCAAAGTCGATTTCCAAGGCCCTGCGCTGATGCGTGGGGCCTTGTCACTTGTGGTGAAAACTCAAGCCATGTCGCCAAGCGCTCGAACGCGTTTGCCAAGCGGAGTCTTGGCCAGGGAGTTCACGAATCGAGTGTCGGCGGTGATGAGCGTGGCGTTGTGCTCGACCGCCGCGGCGAGGTAGAGACAGTCGTAGATGCTCGATGAGGTCGTGGAGGCGAGGTTGAAGGCGGTCCGAAGCAGGTGACTGTTGTCGATGTACGAGAGCGGAATCGACATCAGTGCCTCGAATGACTCGCTCGACTTCGCTTGGTCGATCAGCCCTCGTCGAAGGTACTTTCCAATCACGCTGGCAACCTCGATTTGCAGCAGCGAGGGTGCGATGAAGTGGGCCTTCGGTCGGCCGAGCAGCGACAGCGCGACATCGCTCTCGGGCTCGCGGAGGACGAGCTTGGTCACGACGCTCGCGTCCAGAACGAGTGTGTTCATCGCGAGCGATCCTCGCGGATCAGCGCCGTGCTGTCGGGGAGCTGCTTCTTGAACGTCGCTTGAAGCGAGGCCAGCGACTTCAGCGTTTCGTCGAAGCGGCCCACGCCCGACTCACGCTCGATGATGCGTTTGACCTCGCTCTGAAGCGAGCGGCCGTTGAGCTTTGCGCGTTGCTTCAGGGCTTGGACGGTCTTTGGGTCGAGGCCGCGGATGAGGATCTGTGCCATCGGATGCTCCGGCGATAGCATTATGATAGCACTTGACGTCCGGTACCGCCGTGGCGCTGAGCTCGTTGCGTCAGTCCGTATCAGTGACCGCCAAGATGCTCACTTGGCTTCGCCTCTTGTCCACGAAGAGCCACGTCTGATCCCACGCCACGTCGCAGAACCACGAGCACCATGCCTTCGCGGACCACAGCACGAGCATGTCATCGAATCGATCGCCAAAGAGGCTGTTTCTGAACTCTTCGGCAGTTCGATAGGCGTCGGCAGCGCCTTTCGAGTGTGCGTCATATGCGCCGCCGATCGCGAGCGTCTCAGCGATCTCGCCAGCAAAAGTGAACTCGCTCGACCGCTTGAATCCGAACGAGTCGTTGATCTGACCTTGACCGAACATCGGCAGAGCTTCTGTGAACGCCCTCGACTTGAGCACGTTCTCTGGCAGCTCGATCAGATCCCAGCTGTGTGTCGCCATGAAAAATTTGAAGTCGGAGTTGCCCACGACATCGAACACTGCGAACTCCGCGCCGCCATTGGAATACGTCTTTCGGAAAGCATCGAGGAGTGGCGTCGCGTGGTGTTCGCAGCCAGTAGCGTGCTTGATCTGCACGATCTCCCACATCTGACGAAGCGCCGCCACAGTGGTTTGAGGCGGAGGTGCGTCTTTGTCGAAGTCAAGCATCGGCGACCTCCTGAGATCAACGAACGCGTTCGATGCGTGCGCTCACCCGCCCAGCGCTCCCCGAATCGCCGCCGCCTCCCGGATCACCCCGCGCGCCACGTCCAGCGTCAGCGTTGTGTAGGCGTCGCTCAGCGATTTCTTCGGCTCCGTGTGCGTCTCGATGAACAGGCAATGCACGCCCGCGGCGACGGCTGCTCGGGCCAGGAGCGGGGCGCGTTCGGGGCGGCCGCCGGTTTGTTCGCCGGCGCCGCCGCTGGGGCCGGGGAGCTGGGTGGAGTGGGTGCAGTCAAAGCAGACGGGGTGGCCGAGGTCCATCATGTCGCCGAGGCCGATGAAGTCGTTGACGAGGCGGCCGTAGCCGAAGAATGTGCCGCGCTCGGTGAGCATGACGTTTGTGCAGCCGGCCTCGGCGAGTTTTTTGGTGGCGCCGCGCATCTCGGCGGGCGAGATGAACTGGCCCTTCTTGATGTTGACGGCGCGGTTGTGCTTTGTGGCCGCTTGGCCCGCGGCCAGCAGAAGGTCTGTCTGCCGACAGAGAAACGCCGGGATCTGGATGAGATCGACGACGCGGGCGACCGGCTCGGCTTGGTGCGGCTCGTGGATGTCCGTCGTACACGGCACACCGAGCTCGCGGCTGATTTGCGCAAGCCACGCGGTGCCTTGTTCGAGGCCGGGGCCGCGGGCAGAGGAGATCGACGAGCGATTGGCCTTGTCGAATGAGCCCTTGAAGATGTACGAAAGGCCCAGCGCGTGCGCGGCGTCGCGCATCGTGCGGCCGACGGTCAGGCCGAGTTCAAGCGACTCAAGCACGCACGGGCCGGCGATGATCGCCAGCGGCTGACCGGGGCCCACACTCAACGACGCGACGCGGCAGAGATTCGACATGGCGGAGGTTAGCGGGCGGCGAGGACGGGCGGCGAGGACGGGCGGCGAGGACGGGCGGCGAGGACGGGCGGCGAGGACGGGCGGCGCTCCCGCCAGCGCGTTGCACCTAGCGTTCGGTGTCATGTGGCCTGTGCCGATTTTCAATCTGGTGGCGCCGAGTGTTCGCGTTGTACGGACCGGGGCTTGGGTACGTCGCAGGGCCGCGGGTGTTGGGCAGCTGGGGATCGTCGGAATCGCGATCGCGCTGGCGTTGGCGGCGAGCATCCGCGCCAGCACCGCTGAACCGAGCGTCGCGCCGATGACTCCAGCGACGCCGACCCCGCCGATGGTGCCAGCCTCGTCGCGCCCCGCGATCACGCCGAAGCTGGTGATCCCCGCGATCGCCGAGTCGGCGCTCGATGACGAGACTCGCCAGCGACTCACGATCATGCTGCGAGATGCCCTGCGCCTTCGCGATCGCGGCGGGCGACCCGAACTGGTGCGGGCGCTGCGGCGATTGCGCGATCCGGCGCTCGAGCCGCTGTTTGCACAGCTCTCGATGGGCAGTGACCCTGCTCTGGCGGCTGAGGGCGTGCTCGCGAACGCCGAGCTCGATCCCGAGCGCGGGCTGGATCTCCTGGTGATCCGCACGCAGCGGAGCGAACTGGCGCGCGAGCGTGTCATCCGTCTGGCGATCGATGCGGGCCTGCTCTCGATCGTGCAGCTTGAGGACGTAGCACGCTGGCCGGAGCTGGACGCGAAGGTCGTGCTCCTGGCCAGCGGCGAGCTTCAGAAGCTTGGCGGGAAGCTCCCGCGCACGCGCCTGGAGGCGATGCTGACCTCCGACGACGCGATCACGGCGCTTCACGCCGCGGCGATATTGAACACCGGCGGCCCGGGCGAACTTGGCGGCGTGCGTGAGCGGGCGCGTGGCGTGATCTCCAAGCGCAGCGTCGAACTGCAGGGCGAGGCGTTTGCCGCGGGGTGCGAGCGACTGCTGCGGCAGCTTGCAACGCAGCAGACCGTCGGCGGAAGCGCGATCGCGTTCAGCGTGTACGAGGGCTCGCGCGATCCGGCGCTCAAGGACGCGGCGCTCATCTCGCTGGCATCGATGACCGGTCGCGACGCGCCGGTGACATCGTTGATTGTTGAGCGGCTTCGCACGGTCCCGGCGGGGGAGCAGCGCCGGGCGTGGGCGATCGCGATGATGGACGCTGCGATCAACCGAACGGGTCAGAGCGAGAGGGGCGTGCAGGACGCGCTCAAGCGCGACGCCGACGCGCAGGTGAGCCTGATCGGGCGCGCGATGAGCGAGCTTGACGCGGGGCCCGGTCGCGAAGCGACGGCGCTGATCGCGCTTGCGGGTTCGCGGGACTTTGACGGCGCGGTGCTGGCCCTGCGTGGCGCAAGCCAGCGACCATGGCAGCAAGCGGTGGACATCCGGATCGCGGCGGCGCTCGCGGCTGAGACCTCGACGGACATGGGCGTGCTGCTGCTGAGCGAGGCGGCGGTGAGCGAACTGTGCGACGACGACGCGGCGCTGGTGCTGCCGCTGGTGAAGCGGGCGATCGATGGAAAGTCGATGCTGCTCCAGCGCGCGGTGCTGGCCGGGGCATTGCGGAGCGGGCAGGATGGCTGCGTGCAGATCGCCCAGGCGATGCTGGCGCGTGTGGCAGAACTCGAGCCGGGCGCGCGAGCGCTGGCGGAGCTGCTGATGGCCCGCCACGCCTCACTGGATGAGTCAACGCCTGCGCTCGCGAAGGAACTGGCCCAGACCGCGATCGCTCGCACAGAGCTGCCGACGGTCTGGCGGGCGCAGGCGGCGTGGCTGGCTCTGCGTGTGGCCGGTGAGGACCGCGCGGCATTGGCCCGAGTGCTGGCTTCGATCGATGCCGGCGCCCCGCGACGGGATATGCCCGCGCCGGCGATGCCCACGGGCGGGCCCGCGTTGCCATAGCGTTGAACTGTTGAGGATTATGCGCGAGCACGCCGCACAGACGGCAAAGTCCGCCGATTCGCTGAATTGATGGTCCGAAAACGCCGATCCCCGGGGCATGAGCACGATGAGCACGCACGAGATCCCACTGAGCAAGCCCGACATCACGAACCTGGAGATCGATCTGGTCACCACCGCGCTGCGGAGCGGGCGGCTGAGCATCGGCCCGATGCAGGAGCAGTTCGAGATGTCGCTCTCGGCCCGGGTGAAGCGCGACCACGGCGTCGCGTGCAGCAGCGGCACCGCCGGGCTGCACATGGCTTTGCTCGCACTGGGCATCGGCCCGGGTGACGAGGTGATCACCACGCCGTTCAGCTTCATCGCCAGCTCGAACGTGATCTTGTATGTCGGTGCCAAGCCGGTGTTCGTGGACATCGATCCGATGTCGCTGAACATGGATCCATCGAAGGTTGAGGACGCGATCACGCCGCGCACGAAGGCGATCCTGGCGGTGGAGACGTTCGGCAATCCGATGCACATGGACACGTACGAGCAGATCGCGGCTCGCCATGAGATCCCGATGGTCGAGGACTGTTGCGAGGCCTTGGGCTGCTCGCTGAAGGGCCGGCCCGCGGGGAGCTTCGGTCGCGTGGGCGTCTTTGGCTTCTATCCGAACAAGCAGATCACCACCGGCGAGGGCGGGATGATCGTGACCGATGACAAGCGCCTGGCGGACATGTGTCGCAGCCTGCGGAGCCAGGGGCGCCCACTGCCCAGTTCGCCGGTGGGAACATCGAACAGTCCGGACGCGCCGGCGGTTGGCATGGGCGGGCCGGGCGTCG
Source organism: Phycisphaerales bacterium (assembly GCA_019747615.1). The sequence continues at coordinate 4,760 of JAIEQQ010000466.1, read as the reverse complement.
CCGGTCACTCGGCTCTTGGAAGCTGGCTGACGCACGAGCGTTTGGGTTACAACTACCGCATGAGTGAGCTGCACGCGGCGCTCGGCGTCGGGCAGATCCGGCGTCTGGATCAGATCGTCGAGGCCCGCCAGCGCGTCGCGGGGCTCTACACCCGACAGCTCATGGACGCGCGCGAACTGATGCTGCCGACGATCGACCCGCAGGCGGTGATGAGCTGGTTTGTATTCGTGCTGCGACTTTCGACCGAGTACTCACGCGAGGAGCGCGATCGCGTGATCGCGGCCCTGCGCCGGCACGATATCGGAGCCGCGGACTATTTCCCGTGCATCCACCTCCAGCCGTTCTATCGCGAGCGGTTTGGATATCGCGCCGGTGATTTCCCGATCGCCGAGAGCGTGAGCGCCCGGACGCTGGCGGTGCCGTTCTTCAACACGATGACCGAGCAGGATGTGGACTTCGTCTGCCGCACGCTGAAGTTGATGGTGGATCGTGAGAACATTCAGCGGTGAAGGGGGAAAGGCACTGGGCACTGGGCACTGGGCACTGGGCACTGGGGATTGGGCAGTGGCGCCAGCTCCCGTGGGGCAGACCCGCGGCTGACAGCACTCGCAACTCGGAACTTGGAACTCGGAACTCACGACTCGCGACTTCCACCCCCCGTGGCGGATTCCAGCCGAACGCTGTAGGATGGCTCCATGTTGATGCAGGAGCCCAGCCGTGAATGAATCGCCCGACGCCCGCGGCCAATCGCCCGCATCAGTATCTCCGGATCCAGCTCGCCAAGGCCTCGGCGTGACGATGCGCGCCCCGCTCACGCTCGATGATGTGCTGAAGGACCTGCTCTGGCCTCGCCTCCTTCGCAGCGCGTCGCTGGCGCTCAATGCGTCGCGCATCGGCCTGGCCATGGCCATCGTCGTCAGCGTGATGCTGCTGGACTCGCTCGGCACGTGGATTTTCGGCGTCAAAGACGGCCAGATCGACAAGTCCGGCATCATCGTGTCCTCGCTCTCGGAGATCAAAGCGATCGCGAGCGGTGCCTTCGGCGACCCGGTCGCCGGCGACGTTTCCGGCCGCGTGACGCTGCTCCACGAACTCTTCATCCAGTTTCCACTCAAGACCGTCCAAGACCGCCCGCTGCACGCGCTGCTCGTTCTGGTCCCTGCGATCGCAATCACCGCGGTCCTCGGCGGGGCGATCTCGCGCAGCGCCGCGTGCGAGTCGGCGGTGAACGTGCGATTGACATGGATGCAGAGCCTCGGCTTCGCGGTTTCAAAGTGGTCGAGCCTGCTTGGCGCGACGCTTGGCCCGCTGGTGATGATCTGGCTCGTCGCTGGCGCCCTCTGGATTCTCGGCTGGGGATTCAAGGTCGTCGCCCTCGACATCGCGGCGTCGCTGGCGATGGGCCTCGGCCTTCTCGCGGCCTTTGTCGCTGCGCTGGGCATGCTCGTCTACTTCTTCGGCCAGAGCATGCTGATCCCCGGCGTCGCGTGCGAGGGGTCCGACGGATTCGACAGCGTCCAGCGTGCGTATGCATACACGATCGCTCGCCCGGGTCGGCTGGCGATCTACTCGCTGATCGTGATCGCTCAAGGACTGATCGCCATCGGCATCGCCTTCGGGCTTGTGACGCTCGCGACGATGCTCGCTGTCGGCAGCGCTGGCCTCAGCGGGTTTTTCACGTCGCTTCCCGGCATCGGCGGTCTTTCGGCCGCGGAGCCGACGGGCACACTCCACATCGGGCTGAGCATCGTGCGGTTTTTCGTCTTGGTGTTGTTCTCGGTTGCCGGCGCGTACGGCGTGAGCTTCTACTTCAGCGCATGCACACAGCTCTATCTGGTGATGCGTCAGCTCGTTGACGGCCAGGACATCGGCGAGCTCTGGATGCCCGGCGTGATCGAATCGACCATGGCCCGGGCCGATGGCCCGACGCCGCTGACCACTGGTGCGAGCTTTACCGATGCGGGCGTGTCCAAGCTAGACCGTGGGGTTGGTGGTGGTGGTGCGGGCGGCGGGGGTGGCGGAGCCGGTGGTGGGGCGTCGTCGTGAGCGACGCCGACTGTGCCGTGGCGCTGAGTGAGCACAACGCGCGGGCGATTGCGAACCATCTGGCCCAGGCCGGCGTGCTGAGCGTGGCGGTGTCGCCAGACGGTGGTGAATACAAGGCCCGAGAAACGGACCTGCCTCGCGTGCTGGGGGCGATGCGTGAGGGCCAGAGCCTCGTGGGCGTCGCAGGCGGTGGAACGTCCGCGCGTGGCGGATCAGCCGCGGGGCAAACGGGCCGATTGATCAGTGTGCAGCGGGAGCGCGACCGATGGCTGTTGAGTGATGAGCCCGCGGCACTGGCGAGACTTCAGAAGCGGATCAAGGAGCAGTTGTGAGCAAAGACCATCCGATCCCCACGAACCTGACACTCGTCCACGTCACGCACGAGGCCACCGAGCATCTCGGCGGCATCGGCACCGTGATCAGCGGCCTGCTCACGGCGCCCTCGTACCGCGAGCGCGTCGCACGCTCGATCCTCGTTGCGCCGCTGTTTCACGCCGAGCGCCGCGTCAGCGACCCGCGCGAGCGCCTCGGCGAGCACGCGACTCACGTGAGCTACTCCGGCCCGGATCAGTACGACCCCGCCGGCTACGGCGCGATCTTCAAGCCGATCGAGTGGGCCCTGGGCACGCGGATCGTCTTTGGCACGCGCAGGCTCGAAGCCCCCGGCCATGCGCCGGCAGAGGCCGAGGTGCTGCTATTCGACGTGATGCAGCCGGATCGCCAGCGCCTTGCGGCCCTCAAGTGGCTGCTGTGGGAGAAGTACCACTTGGACTCGCAGCGCTACGAGCGCCACTGGGATTTTGAGGAATACTGCCGCCTGGCCGACATGGCGTACCACACGCTGAGCGTGCTGCTGCACGCGAATCAGCAGCCCGCGGTCGTTGTCGCCCATGAGTACATGGGCATGTGTACCGCACTCCGCTGCGCGCTGGATCGCAAGCGATTCCGCACGCTCTTTCACGCGCACGAGTGCAGCACCGCTCGGCGGATCGTTGAGAATCTGCCGGGCTATGACGCCGCGTTTTATCCGGCGATGCGCGCCGGCGCTGCCAAGGGGCAGTTTGTCGATGCGGTCTTCGGAAGCCAGGACGATTACGCCCGCCACGCGCTGGTGAGCAAGACGCACCGGCTCGACGGCATCTTGGCGGTGGGGCCGGAGACGGCTGAGGAGCTGCGGTTCCTCTCGCCGGAGATGAAGAACGCCAACATCCGCGTCGCGTACAACGGGCTGCCGGCGCCGGTCGTTGATCTGGCCCGCAAGAACCGCTCGCGCGCGATGGTGCTGGATTGGCTTCAGGGCGTCGTCGGGTACCGGCCCGACTATCTCATCACCCACGTCACGCGCCCCGTGCCCAGCAAGGGCCTGTGGCGTGACCTCGAGCTCATGGCGCAGCTCAGCGAGCGGCTGCACAAGCAGGGCAAGTCCTGCGCGTATGTCTTGCTCACCTGCGGCGCGCCCATCCGCTCGTTCGAGCAGGTCAGCGCCATGGCCAAGGACCACGCCTGGCCCGCCAAGCACACGCGCGGCTACCCGGACCTCGAAGGCCCCGAGACCAAGCTCAGCGCCGCGATCGATACGCTGAACGCCAAGCTCGAAGGTCGCAAGGCCCGCGCGGTCCTCGTCAATCAGTTCGGCTTCACGCAGCAGCGCATCGGCCCAACGCTCAGCAAAGACGCCACCGTCAGCGATCTCCGCGTCGCCGCCGATGTCGAGCTGGGCATGTCCACCTACGAGCCCTACGGCATCGCACAGCTCGAACCGATGTACGCCGGCGCCATCTGCTTGCCCAGCAGCGTGTGCGGCTGCCTCGGCCTCGTCAAACGCGCGATGGGCGAGCTCGGCCTCTCACCCGAGGAGTGCCCCGTCGTCCTCCCGGCAGACTTCACGCAAGAAGCCGACCTGCCCGAGCCGGCGCGCCGAGCGCTGGCCGAGGGCAAGGACCTCTCGCCGGTGCTCAATCTCTCGGCCGAGGACCGCAAGGCCATCGAGACGCGCGTGTGCACCCGCCTGGCTGATGAGCTGGTCAAACGCCTGCCCACCAGCGACGCCCAGCGCGAGAAGCTCATCAGCGTCGGGCAGAAACTGGCGCAGCGGATGAACTGGCAGACCGTCACCACGACGGACTTCATGCCGATGGTGATCGATGCGCTGGAGCGGTGAGGCGGTTGTCGACCGATCGGACGCTCGTATTCGTCGTTGGAGTGGTCGCCGCTACACGCCTTGCCTGACCATGCTCAGCAGCTTCCCGGCGTCCAGCCCGGTGCTCTGGGATTCGATCGCGCCGCGGTGTTGCGTGTAGAGCGCCTTGGCTCGCTCGGCCTGCGTCGTGAAGATGCCCTTGAGGTCCACGGCGCTGAGTGACCGGCCCCCGGCGTAATACGCCTTCGCGGCGTGCCCGAGCGCGTAGGTCGTCGCGAAGCTGAACGCGGAGCTGGTCGCTTGGTTGACGACGGCACCGCCCATGCTGCCCAGGAAACGCTTGCCGAGGCCGCCCAGGAACTTGCGGGCGTAGTTCTCCAGCACCTGCGATGTCATGCCGACGCCGACGGTCGCGAGGAAATCCTTGATGTGCCCGGTGCTGAGCGTGTAGCCGTGACGCGTGCCGATGCGGTAGACCATCTTCATCTGCAGGGGGATGATCGCGGCGGTCGCCAAGCCCTGCGGGAGCAGCTCGATCGCGGCGTTGAGGATCGCGACCGCGCCCTGCAGCGCA
>JAIEQQ010000347.1 GCA_019747615.1 Phycisphaerales bacterium | reverse complement strand
CACGCCCGCCAAGTCGGATACACCGCCACCGTCAACACCTTCCGCACCTCCGGCTCCGCCCCCGCTCATCGCGGCGACGTCAACGCCATACGCCAGGCCCGATGCGTGCCGAAAACCCAGCACGTTTCGCATCTCCTCCGCCGTGGCTTCGTTGTTCACGAAGCTGTAGAGCATCGGCGCGCGGAAGATCCCGGTCGGGATGACCTGACGCACGGTGCCCGAGTTGGACCAGTGCGGCGCGTCGAGCCAGTACATCACGTGCGGCGTCGGTGGCGTCATCAGGTCAAAGCACGTCACCATCTTCCCGTCGCGCGTGCCGTGCGCCAGCGATGGCAACGCGTTGTGCCACATGCCGATCGACAGATCCACGCGGCGCGACTGAAACATCTTGATGACGCTCGCGGTCGCCTGCGTCAAGATTTCCGCTTCTCGCGCCGGCTGGGCGGCCGTCGCGTTCCAGATCTGCGCAAGCTCAACGGTCAGGCACGAGTGCCCGAGTTCCTCAAAGCCGCGCCGGATCGCCAAGAGCACATCCCGCGACACCTTGCCCGGCTGAAGAAAAAACACGATCGTGAGCGCACGAGTCGCCATCGACGGAGTCTAACCCCGACCGATGCCACGCATCGCTCCGCCGGCTGCACGATCACACTCTCGCTCAGGTCCGCGTTCACGTTGGTCACTAAACTCCCGTCGTGAGCACGCCCGCACTACCCGCCGATGCTCAGCCTTCGCTGCCGCCGGACAGCGAACTGGTCGCGCGCGCCCGCAACGCCGACCAGCGCGCCCTGTCGGATCTGCTCACGCGCTACCAGCACCGCCTCTTCGGCGTTTGCCTCCGCATGCTTGGCACCTCGCAACGCGACCGCCAGACCGCGGCGGACCTCACGCAGGACGCCTTGGTCAAGATCATCCAAGGCCTGCCGCAGTTCGACAGCCAGAGCCAGTTTTCGACGTGGGCGATCCGCGTGACCATGAACGTGGTGCTCAGCCATCTTCGGAGCCAGGCGGTCCGAAAGCAGGCCCTTTCTCCGGGGCCGGCAAGCCCGCACGAAGACCGCACGAAAGCCTCAACATCGTCGCAGATATCAACACAATCGCGCACATTCGCCGCGTCCGAGCCTGTCTCCGTGGGCTCACCAGGCGCAGGCAGCCCAGCGCCGGAACAATCTGGCCCTTCGAGCGTCCAACATCAAGAAGAGCTCGCCAGCGTCGCCGCGGCTTTGGCCAAGCTCCCGACCGATCATCGGGCCATCCTCATTCTTCGCGATGTTCGCGGGCTTGAGTATGACCAGATTGCCCTCGTGCTCGGTGTCGAGCCCGGCACCGTCAAGTCCCGCCTCTTCCGTGCTCGCGTCGCGCTCCGATCCGCCCTCGACCCCGCCGGCACACCCACCACCCCCCCACCGGCCCCCACTCGCTGAACTCTCCCGCCGCTCGATCCGCTCGCATGTCACAGCTCCCGCTCATTTCCGATGACGAACTCCTCGCGCTGGTCGAGCAGCGGCCCATCGCGCCCGAGCGTCAGAGCGTGCTGCGCCAGGCACTGGCAAACGACCCCGCCCTGGTGCGGACCATCCGCGCCATGAGGCAGGACATGCTCGCGCTGCAATCGCTGGGCGAATCCGCCGACGCCATGGCTCCCGCCGATCTGCTCGCGGGCGTCGAAGCTCGCCTCGAACGCGAGGCCCTGCTGGGACTTTCAACGATTCGCGAGCCCGACGCGTCGCCTGACACGATCCCGATCTCATCGCTCCAGCCGCGCGGCAGGTCGATGCTCGATGTCGTCGTCTTCTCGCCCTGGTCGCGTCGCGTCGCAGCCGCCGCCGCCGTCGCGCTCGTCGCCGCCGCGGGCTATCTCACGATCTCGCCGCTGCTTCGCAGCGCTCCGCGCAACGAGGTGACCAAGCGCCCGACGAGCGATCCGGTCGTCACGCCCTATGCGCCGATTCGCGGCGCCGATCCCGTGCTTGCGAATGCGAACACCGCCGTTGATAAGACGAATGCAACGCTGGCGGATCTCAACACCGGCACCGAAGCGCTCGCGGCTCTCGTCGGCCCGGATCCCATCGCTGCGCTGAGCAACGCCTCGGTGACCGCGAGTGTCAACGAGATCTCGATGGCGCAGGCCCTGGCCGCGGCTCAGGATGGCCGGCTGGTCATCCGCATGCACGCGGCGCGTTCGGCATCGCCCGCGACACCCGAAACGATGACGCGCCGCTTGGCCACGCTCAGCGCCCGCTCGCCGATCAGCCCGCTGGCGCCGCGCCTCAGCCCGCTCGCACCAGAGATGTCGCAGCAGGTCGCCTCGACAGTGCAGAGCCACCACGCCACGCTCATCGCGCGAGCCACGCGTCAGCCAACGGCTCCAGGTGGGCCGAAACTCCCGAACGATCCGGCGTTTGCGAGCGCGGGCATCACGTCCGCGGGCGCGCAGTCCACGCCGGGTGTCGCAAGCGGTAATGAGCCCGTGCCGGCGCTGCCAGCCCCCGCCGCGTCGCCGCCATCGTTCGACTCTCAGAGCGTCTTCATCGCGAGCATCCTGCCGACCGAACTCTCGCTGGCTCAGCTCAAGCGATCGCTCACGAGCTCAGAGGTCGCCGCGACCTTTGACATCCTGGAAACCACCGCACTGCCCGCGGCCTCGCTCGCACCGACTGATGCCGCCTCGATCTTCTGGTGGAACCAGCCGGCACGCACATGGTCGCCCCGCCTCACGGTGCCGATCTTGCCGCAGTTGAGCAACTGATTCGCGCGAACGCGGAGCGTCACACGAACGAACACCCGCATCAGTCTGCGTGAAGGCGCTGATTGAGCGCCGCCCCCGGCGCGAGTGCCGAATGCTCAGACACCCAGGCCGCCGTCACGGTTGCCGATTGCGGGCTCCCGACTGCCGTCGCCCTCAAAGATCATCGTCGCCATCATCATCCGCGCCCGCCTTCGCACGCTTGCTCGTCGGGCGCGTCACCACTTCCGGCTCATCAAAATCCGACGGGCCGTCATCGCCGCTGGGCGGCGCACTGTTCTGGCTCATGTTGACAAAGAGATTGCCCTCTTTCGCCGGCGTGCCCGAGGCACCGCCGTTCGCGGCGTCTTCCGCCGCCTGGGCCTTCATCGCTTCCCACTCCTCAGGGCTCACCAGCACCTCGCGCGCCACCGTGCCCTTGTGCTGGCCGAGAATCCCCGCCATCGCCATCAACTCGATCAATCGCGCCGAGCGCGTGTAGCCGATCGCAAGCCGCCGCTGCAACATCGACACCGAGCCGATCTTGGTCTCCATCACAATGTCCACGGCCTTCTCAAACAGCTCGTCCTGCTGCGCAACCGCGTACCCGTCGTGCGCGTTCGGCTCGCCCGAGTCGTCTGTGCCCACGCCCACCATGCCCGCGGCGCTCGCGCCCGTCTTGATCTGTAGCAGCGAGCGCTCGAACGTCGGCCCCGCGATCTCCTTCAGGAACTTCGTCACACGCCGGATCTCCTTGTCATCCACAAGCGATCCCTGCGCGCGGCTGAGCTCCGTCGTTCGGGGCGACTTGTACAGCGAATCGCCATGACCCAGCAAGAGCTCGCCGCCCTTCTGGTCCATGACGATTCGTGAGTCCATGCCGCTGGCGACCTTGAAGCACAGGCGCGCCGGCATGTTGCTCTTGATGAGGCCGGTGACCACGTTCGCCTGGGGGCGCTGCGTCGCGACGATGAGGTGGATGCCGACCGCTCGCGCCTTCTGCGCGATGCGCACGATCGAGTGCTCGACCTCCTTGTTGGTCATCATCAGGTCCGCCAGCTCGTCGATCACGAACACCATGTACGGCAGCTTCTTGGGAATCCGCGCCTCTTCGACCTCGTCCTTCGGCGCGAAACGCTCCTTGAGTTCCTCCCACGTCAGCGCGTTGTACCCCGTGATATCGCGGCAGCCCGCCTCCATCAGCAGCTCGTACCGCTCGTCCATCTTCCGCACCGCCCATTCAAGGATCGCCGCGGCTTTGCTCATCTCGGTCACCACCGGGCACATCAGGTGCGGGATGTCCTTGAACTGGGCAAACTCGACCATCTTCGGGTCCACCAGCACCAGCTTCAGCTCGTTGGGCTTCTTTGTGTAGAGGAAGCTCATCAGGATCGCGTTCATGCACACGCTCTTGCCCGAGCCGGTGGTACCGGCGATCAGCATGTGCGGCATCGCCGCCAGGTCCGCGATCAGCGGCGCGCCGCCGGCATCCTTACCCAGGAACATCGGCAGCTTCATGCCGACGAACAGCTCGCTCTTGGTCATCAGTTCCTTGAGACGCACCTTCTCCTTGAACGGGTTGGGCACCTCGACGCCGACGGTGTCCTTACCGGCGGTGTTGCTGACGATGCGGACGTTGACCGCCTTCAGGGATCGCGCCAAGTCACTGGCGATTGCGCTGAGCGCGGCGACCTTCGTGCCCGCCGCGAGTCGCACCTCGTAGAGCGTGATCACCGGGCCGGAATCCATGCCGACGACTTCGCCATCGATCTTGTATTCCTTGAGCGCCCGCTCCAAGGCCGTGGCCTGCTCGCGGATGTACTGCTCCATCTGGGCCGGGTAGTTGGCCTCGGGCTCCTCCAGCAAATCCAGCGAGGGAAACTTGTACCCCTCCATGTCGCCGGAGTTTTGAATGTCACGCAGGTCGTCGGCGGTGGCGCTGCGGCGTTCGGTCGCCGCGAATCGCAACGGGAGCTTGCTGATCTTGGCGCGAAGCTCGTCGGGGGTCCACTTCTTCTGCGCGGGCGCAGCGCTTGTGGCCTCACCGGTGTCCTCCGCTTCGGCATCGTCCGCAGCGTCGGCCTGCGGCTCGCCATTGCCCGCCGCGAGCGCGCTGGTGCCCGCCTCAAACGGCGCATCGTCAGCATCGAGGCCCTCGGCGCCCTTGCCCTTGCGTGACTTCTTGCCCTTCTTCGCGTTGTCGACGGTGCCGACAACCTCGCCGTCTTCGTTGACGAGCACCTCGTGCTCCAGCGGATCAAACGCGTCCGTCCCGCCGATGCCGCCGGCGTTCTCGTCGATCGCCTGCTTGGCATCGCTCTTGGTCTTCTTGTCGGCGCGAGACTTCTTGGCCTTGCTCGTTCTGATGGGGCTGTCATCCTCGTCGTCTTCGGGCTGATCGCCTCGCCCGAACGTGGACGCCAGGAAGCCGAACACGCGCTTGCCAGCGCCGGCGGTATGGCGGGCACCGACCGCCGCGGCGGCGGTGACCGGCGGCGACTTCTCCTTGATCTGTCGGTACGCCCACATCGGCGCGAGCACCACCCACACATCCAGCGCCACCGTCGCGCCGATCAGGAACATCATCGTCAAAACCAGGAACGTGCCCAGCCCGCTGAAGCTGTTGTAGAGCACGCCGCCCAGCGGCGACGCGAGGTTCTTGCCAATGAGCCCACCGGAGAGACCGGGGATCGGCCCCGTCGACGGGAACAACAGCCCCTGCAACCCCGCCAGCGCGCCGCACATGATCAGCACGCCGACGAACCGAACCGCGACGTGCGACACGCGCCCGAAGAACGCCGACACGAACAGATACAGCCCCCACAGCGCCATGCCGACCATCGTCGCCCAGCCAAACGTGCTGAACATCCAGAACGCAGGCACCGCGCCCAACGGCCCGCACCAGTTCATCGCGGGGTCGTTCTGCGGGAACGACGTCACGCCCGGCCAGTCGCTGGGCGAAAAGCTCAGTGTCGCCGCGAGCAAAAACAGCCACGCGATGACCTGCCCAACCCAGAGCAGGTAGACCATCACCCCGGCCTTTCCGCCGTGCTGTACGGGCGTCTGGAACACAGGGAGATCGTTAGCGGCGGAAAGTGCGCGGGACATCGTGGAGGGAAGATCGGCAAAGGGTGGCGGGCGTCGCCAAAAGAGGCTGGATGGCCCCGCCAGCTACCGAACTCTTTGCGACCAGCCCTTCGCCCGGGCGCGTACCGTCCAGCATGGCCGATCTCTGGGCCCAGCGACGCACCGATCTCCTGAAGACCGTCGAGCCCCTCGCGGTGCGGATGCGCCCGCGCACGCTTGATGAGATCGCCGGCCAATCGCACATTCTCGCGCCGGGCAAGCTCCTCCGCCGCCTGCTGGCCGCCGACGCCCTCAGCTCCCTCCTGCTCCACGGCCCGCCCGGCACTGGCAAAACCACCCTCGCCCGCGTCATCGCCAGCGAATCCCGGCGGGCGTTCATTCAGGAGAACGCCTCCAGCGTCGGCGTGCAGCGCATTCGCGAGATCATCTCCACCGCCGAGCGTCGCGTCACCGACGGCGGCGGGCGGACGGTTCTGTTCCTGGACGAGATCCACCGCTTCTCACGCTCTCAGCAGGATGTCCTGCTCGCCGATGTCGAGCGTGGCCTGATCACCCTCATCGGCGCGACGACAGAGAACCCGCTCTTCGCCGTGAACAGCGCGCTGGTCAGCCGCAGCCCGCTCCTGCGCCTCGACCCGCTTTCGCTCGCCGACATCACGCTCGTCCTCCGACGGGCGATCACCGATCGCGAACGCGGCTACGGCAGCCTCAACCTCCACGTTGACGACGACGCGCTCGAACTCTGGGCCACCAAGTCCGACGGCGACGCGCGGCGAGCGCTCACGGCGCTGGAAGTGGCGGTGCTGAGCAGCGGAAGCGGCGGCAATCGTGCTGAAACAGCCGGCAATCGGCATTCGGCAATCGGCAATCGTGAAGAGCGGGAAGGCACTGGGGACTGGGCATCGGGCACTGGGGAAGCCAAAGACGACGCAGCGCGGCCCTCTTCTGAATCTCCCCGGTTGCCGATTGCCGAATCCCGATTGCCGCTGCCGTCGGCCCGATTGCCGATTGCCGACTCCCGATTGCCGTCCCCAGCCACCAGTTCCTCCTCGCCACAAATCCACGTCACTCGCGCCATCGCCGAAGACTCCATCCAACAAAAGGCCATCGTTTACGACCCCACCGGCGACGGGCATTACGACACGATCAGCGCGTTCATCAAATCGGTGCGGGCCAGTGATCCGGACGCCGCGTTGTATTGGCTTGCGCACATGCTCGAAGCGGGCGAAGACCCGCGGTTCATCGCGCGTCGCCTGGCGATCCTGGCGAGCGAGGACATCGGCAACGCCGACCCGCGCGCGATCATGGTCGCCGCCTCCGCCTGGGAACTCACCGAGCGCCTCGGCATGCCCGAGTGCCGCATCACGCTGGCGCAGTGCACGACGTATCTGGCGCTTTCACCCAAGAGCAACGCGAGCTACGCCGCGATCGAGGCGGCGCTTGAGGACGTCCGCAAGGGCCGCAGCGTCACCGTCCCCAGCCACATCAAAGACGGCAACGTTCGCAAGGCCGGCCAGCTCTCAGCCGGCACCGCCAAACCCGCCGAGTCCTACGCCTACACCCACGACGCCGGGATCCCCAGCCCGCTCCTGGGTGTCGTCGGCCAGCAAGACTACCTCGGCGTCAACGCCCGCTACTACCACCCCACCGCCCACGGCAGCGAGAAGCTCTTCAAAGACCGGCTGGAAGAAGCCCTGCGGTTGCGAACGGAATCGCGCGGTGGGCAGGATCGCCCCTAAGCTCACCTCTCCCGCAGCACGCGCTCTCATGCCGAAGCTACGGGATCTCCATGGGTGCACACCGAAGCATCATCCCGCCGCGGAAGTCCATCGCGAGACTCGCCCTAACGAGTGTGCTCGCAGGGCTTGCGCTCACCGTGATAACCGCCACTGTCGATGTGCCCGGTTTGTTCGAGCAGACAGCGCCGACCGGCTATCAGACTCCAGAGGGATACCACGTCTATAAGTATTACGGCGGCTCGATGCGGTCGGTGACGATTCTTCATTTACGCTCGTCGCTCCCGGACCGCGGCCCGCTCCCCGAATGGATCAGTCCTATCAATCCGGAGTACGTTTGCGTTTTCGCAAAAGGGTTCGGCTGGCCGCGAACGGTTCTCGTGAATGAGGAAACCGGGGTTCCGCCAACGAAAGCGGAGCTGGAGCGAGAACTGACCGTCGACGACTTTTGCTCCGCTGGCTTCGACAGCAGATCGGTAGTCTTGTCGCACGTGGATATCACGCCGTTCCACGGCCTTGAACTCCGCTTCGGCGGTCGAGTCTATCTCCCCGGACTCTGTTTCAATACCGCGATCTACGCCCTCGCCGTTTTCACGCTCGCAACTGCGACATCAACGACTCGCAATGCACTGCGCCGTCGCCTTCGCCCCGGCGACTGCCCCAGTTGCAACTACAACCTCTGCGGCCTTGCCCTCGCACCTGGTGCGTCGACCACGGTCTGTCCCGAGTGCGGCACGCGAGTTCCCGCCGCGACCAGCACCGCGCGCGTCGCCCAACCAAACTAAAGCACTGCTCCGCCAAAGCCCTGTCTACAAGTACATGCTTCCCTCACGCAAGACAATCTTGAAGCTGACGCTCGCGAGCATAGTCGCTGGACTCGCTGTTACTTTCGTCATCAGCACCGTCAATGTGCCGTCAATGTTTGACGAGACATCGCACAGTCATTACCAAACGACAGACGGACTCGATGTCGTCGGCGTTCGCGCCGGGCCAGAGCACCGCGTCCTCATCATCCGCTCAGTCGCGCCGCTCGCAAGCCGCGGCCCGTTCCCAGACTGGGTAAGTCCATTTGACTCGGATTATCAATGGATCGACGCAACGGGCTGCGGCTGGCCGATGCCGGTCTTGATCCGTGAGGAGATCGAACGCGACCAACACCTGGTCGACCTTGCTCGACAACGAGGCTATGTCGTTCTGGGCTTCCGGCTGAACTTGATCGAGCTGTCTTCCAATGACTCATTCCGTTTCCACGGTGTCACGTTCCAACTTGGCGGCCGAGTTTACATACCCGGCCTCGCGCTGAATATCACGCTTTACGCGTTGGCTTGTTTCGTAATCGCGCTCACCGCCGCGGCAACAATCCCCGCGCTCCGCCGCCGCTTCCGCCCCGACGCCTGCGCACACTGCAACTACAACCTCCGCGGCCTCCCACTCGCACGTGGCGCGTCGACCACGGTCTGTCCCGAGTGCGGCACCCCCGTTCAACATTCGCCCGCCGCCCCGCCCGATCAGCTCTGACGTCTCTGCCCCCCGGCGCAGGCGACAGACACTCCCCGCAGTAGCCGCGCCCGCACGGCCAAGACCAGTGGCATCCGCCGCGCCCCGGCGGTAAACTGGGCCCGTGCTGGAAGACCATCGCCACGACGAGCTCCCTCCTCACGCGCCGCCGCTCGGCAAGGCTGCCCTGCGCGACGAGATGAAGCGACGCCTCAGCAATCAACCGGCTGAGCTGGCCGAGATCCTGTCTCGTCGAATCTGTGCTCGCGTCTTGGAACTGCCCGAGGTGCTCGGCGCTTCCACGCTCATGGTCTACGCCCCGCTCCGGCATGAGGCCGATATCGCCCCCGTTGCCAGCGAGTGGACCGGGCTCTTCCGCCCTTGCGCCCGCGCCGCGGCTCCGCAGCCCGCTTCAAGCGGCCAGGCCGAACGCTCCAGTGGTTCGGCGCGGCTGTGTGTCCCGGCCTTGGACTTCCAGACGGGTGAGATGTGGCCCGCGAAGATCAGCAACTGGTCCAAAGACCTCGTGCTCAATCGCATCGGCCTGCGCGAGCCGATCCAGGGCGCACCGCGCGTCGCACCCGCTGCGCTGGACGTTGTTCTCGTGCCAGCGCTCGCGTTTGACCGTCGCGGGCACCGGCTTGGCCGTGGCGGCGGCTTCTATGACCGTTTCCTCAGCACGCTCCCGGCGCACGTAACAGCCATCGGCATCGCGTTCCGAATGCAAATACTAGACGCAGTGCCGACGGAACCGCACGACCGGCCGGTGGGCATGATCGTGACTGAGGACGCGGTTGTTCGTATCGCGCCGATCGCGTGAATCCTGCTGATTGCTGAAAGCTGAAGGCTGTCCGCTCCCCCAGTGCCCGATGCCCAGTGCCCAGTGCCATCTCACTTCTTCGGCTCTTCCTTCCCACCCGGCAGCAGCTTGCCGAGGCCCTCGCCGATGCCCTTCACGGCACCGCCAGCACCCTCGGTGATTCCCTTCGCGGCCCCTTCGAGCTCCTTGCCGATCGCGCCGACCTTCTCCGCGACAGCGGCGACGTTCCCCACGCCCAGGTCCTTCAGCGACTTCAGCGAGCCGAGCCCGCCCTGCAAGTCACCAAGCAGATCGCCGGGCAGGACGCCCGCGCCCTTGTCGGCGATCGCCGAGAGCACCGCCTGCGTGATGATCCCGGTGAGCTGCCCCATCGTCACGCCCGAGCCGCCGACACCCGTGCCCGTCTGGCCGACGTTGTCGAGCTTGATCTCGTTGATCGTGATGTTCACCGCCGTCGCCTTGTTGATGGCCCCGCCCACCGCGCCCAACGCACCGGGCGCCGCGACCATCGCCGCGTCCACCTTCACGTTACGAATGCGGAGCTGCTTGATCACGAACTTGCGCCCGTCATCAGCGCTGCCAGAGCCGGAGGGCGCCGGCGTGCCCGATCCGGCTTGCAGCTTGGCGAGGTTGTCCATGATCACGCGGTAGTTCGCGCCCGTCGCGTTCTTCTCAAGCGAGACCGTGACGTTCTCGAGCGTGAGCTCGGGCAGTTCGACCAGCGGCTTGGAGAGCGTTGAGTAATCCGCCGCGACGAACGTGCGGCCCAGGCCAAGGAAGCTGGGCTTCGTGAAGCCCGCGGGGTTCTTGACATCGAGGCCCGTCATCTCAAACGTGCCGCCGATCAGGCCGATGTTCACGCCGCTGACGGTTGTCGGGGTGCCGAGGGCAAAGGTCGCGCCGCGTTCGATCCCGCCCTTGGCGATCGAGTTGATGAACATGATCGCCAGGAACACGCCGACGACCACGAGCAAAACCAAGCCAGCAACACCGATCAACGCGATCTTGACGAGCTTCTTCATCGCGGACTCCTTGGGAAGTGGCGGGGTGGCACGTGGCAAAGTGGCAAAGTGGCAGAGTGGCAGAGTGGCAGAGTGATTCGTGACCTGTCACGTTTGAGCGCTCAAATGATAACACAAATCGCGTGCCTGAACACGGACGTTGACTTCGTTTGGATCTCGGTCTTCCAATCGCGACTCGGAAATCGCGACTCACGACTTCCTCAGAGCACCTTCAACGCCACGCGCTTCTCCAGGTCCATCACCGGGCGGGCCACGAGGTCGTAGTCATCGTGATCGGTGATCACGCACGTCACGATCTCGCCGGGCGAGAGCTCCTTGGCACTCTGCACGAATGTCACGCTGTCGATCTGCGGGGCCTGTGACTTTGTGCGCCCCTGATACAGCCGCCCGCCGGCGCCGACGCCGCTGGTCGCCTTGCCCTTGCTGCGGAGCGTCGCGTCGATCATCACGTCCACGCGTACGCCGCTGGTCATCGGGGACTTCTCGTCAAACTTCCGCGCGAGCTCAGCGTTGCGCTCAAAGGCGATGGTTTGCTGCAGGGCCATGATCTCGCCGCGACGGCGTGCTTTGTCGTCGGGGCTCACCGCGAGCTTCGGATCGTCTTCCATCGTGCCGGCGACCGTGCCCGGCTCGTGCGAATACTCAAACACGCCGACCGCGTCGAACCGCTGCTCGCGCACGAAATCCAAAAGCTCCCGGTGATCCGCCTCCGTCTCGCCCGGGAAGCCGCTGATGAACGTCGTGCGGATCGCCATGCCGGGGATCCGCTTGCGCAGGCGCGCCATCAGCCCCTCTTGATGCGCCCGCGTCGTGTTCCGCCGCATCGCGCTGAGCATCGCATCGCTGGCGTGCTGCAGCGGCATATCGACATACGGCAGCACCCGCGCCGTACCGGCGATCGCATCGATGCACTCGTCGGTGAAGTTCGTGGGGTACGCGTACATCAGGCGCACCCACCCCTCCTTCACGCCCGAATCATCAAACGCCTTGGACACCGCCCGCAACATGCCCGGCAGCCCGAGCCCCGCGCGACTGCCATGAGCAGTGGCGCTCGCAGCGCCAAGACCAATCCCGATGTCATCGCCGTAGCTCGTGGTGTCCTGACCGATCAGGTGCAGCTCGACTGCACCGTCAGCAATCAGTTCTCGCGCCTCGCCAGCGATCCGGTCCAGCGGCTTGGAGCGCATCTTGCCGCGGATGCTGGGGATCGTGCAGAACGCGCAGTTCTGGTTGCAGCCCTCGCTGATGCGCAGGTACGCGTAGTGCCTCGGCGTCAGGCGCAACCGCGCCGAGTCATCCTCAAAGTAGCCTATGCCCTTGCCGTCCTTGCCCTGCACCGTGAGCCCCGTGGTCTTCATCCCGCGGCTCTCAGCCGCCACCAGCGCGTTGGCCGAGACCCAATACGCGGGCCGATCGCTCGCCTCGGCGGCGCTCCGGGGCCGCTCTCCTCGCTCGCGAGCCTGCGCCCCGCGCACGGCCTCCAGAATCTTGTCGCGATCAAACACGCCCACCATCGCGTCGATACCCGGCGCCCACTCCAACATCTTGGCCCGATGCCGCTGCACCAGACACCCCGCGACCACCACGCGCTTGATCTGCCCCGCCTGCTTGCGGGCGATCGCATCGTGGATCACCTGCATCGACTCGTCCTTGGACGCCTCCAAAAACCCACAGGTATTCACAACAATCGCATCCACCGGCTCGCCCGCCTCCGCGGCGTCGTACGCCACCGGCATTACGCCGCCCTCCGCCAGGAGCCCCAGCATCTTCTCGGAGTCCACGAGATTCTTCGGACATCCCAGCGACACAAACGCGACCGTGTCGATCGTCTCGTCACGCTTCACCGGTGAGCGCTTGGAGGCCGTCGAACGGGCTGAAGAGGGCTTTGGCATACGTCAGCAAGCGTAGGGAAGGCGGTTCGCCGTATCCGGCGCGCGGGGGGGGCGGGGGGGGCAAGGCGGAGGCATTGCATTCCCTTGTGATGCAGACCGGCGTGCGCAATCGCCGCAGAAAGTCCGGCGAATGCGCTTCCCGATCCGGCGAATAGACGACTGACTGTTCCGAGTGCATTTCTTGGGGGGCGGCCCGGCGGCAGAGCCCGAACCCCACTCCCCCAAAACGACAACCGGGACGACCTTGATCGTCCCGGCGTTCCGTCAATGGGCCTGGAAGGACTCGAACCTTCGACCTCACGCTTATCAAGCGTGCGCTCTAACCAACTGAGCTACAAGCCCGCTCAACCCGCGAGCCTCCGCCGGCGGGCCTCAACAATACGCCCGCTCCACCCGCGCGGCAATCCCCACGCACCGCTTCTGCCACTTCCCGCTCATCACCCACCCACCAACGCCCTACCCGCTGATTCCACCCACACCCCCCGCCTCCACGCCTCCCCGCGTAGGCCAACCATCCCCCGGAGCCACGCCATGACCAACATCCCTCCACCACCACCGACCGGCCCCCCGCTCCACCTCGCGACCGACGACGCGCCACCCTCGTTCACCATCATCGACGGCGAGGCCCTGCTGATGTTCGCAGTGGACATCGGCCTCTCGATCGACCTCGACCTCGCGCAGAAACTCCTGGCCCGCCCCGGCGAGCGCGTCCAGCGCGAGACCTTGCAAGCCGCGACGGACCCGCGCCGCACGCCGGAGTACTTCGAGTTCCGCCCCGCACCGCTGCGTGTGAGCCAGACCGCCTCGCCGGTGGTGATCACGCCGGAGTTCAGCACAACCGGCGACGTGCGCATCACGCTCTTTGACTTCGGAGCCGCGTGCATCATTTATCGCGTGCGACTCGCACCGGCGCCCGAGGCGCTGCTGGATCTGGCGATCGGCCTCTACGAGCATCGGGCGCTGCTCGCCGACGCCCGGGCCCGCGCCGGCGCGCTGCTGGGTGTGATCGAGTCCGCGGTGCGCCAGCCCCGCGTTGCCGAGGTCGTCGAGGACTACATCGTCTATCACCTTCGCAGCGCCCGCGGCTACGACGCCGCGGCCATCACCACCGCCCAGCGCGATCTCCTGGCCCGCGTGCTCCGCGCCGAGCGAACGCCGCTCAGCGATCAGCAGATCGACGACGCCCTCTCCAGCACGCTCTCATACACGCGCAACGACCAACTCATCATCGACTGGAACGCCAGCATCCTCATCAACGACCCCGGCGACGACGTCATCAGCGTCCTCGAATACGCCAATGTCGAACTGCTCGAAGTCCGCCACATGGACGACCGCCTCGACGAGATGCTCGAAGCGTCATACGAGGCGGTCATCAAATCTGAACGCGCCGGCAGCGCCGCAGCGAAGGTCACGCCCGAGACCGCCAAAGTCAAGCTCTCGCTGCTGCCGCGCCTCGGGCGTCGATCCGACCTTCATCGCCTGGCGGTGATGCAGATGGACAGTGCGCTGATGTTCGAGGACATCAACAACGCGCTGAAGCTCCTTGGCGATCAATACCTCGCCCGCGTCTACCGCCTCGCGGCCCAGCGCATGCACCTGCCCGATTGGGACGCCAGCGTCCTGCGCAAAATCCAGACACTCGACGGGATCTACCAAAAAGCCTCTGACGAACGAAGTGACTTCCGCATGCAGGTCTTAGAGTGGATCATCATCGTGCTGATCGCGGTGTCGATCGTGCTTCCGTTTATTGCGCCGGGGAAGTGACTTTGGTGGTCTTCCCGCTCGGTCACGCCCCCGGCAACGGGGCTCGCGCCCACTCGGGCGATGGGCCGGGCCGCGGCGTCAATCCTGATAAGTCGTGCTCCCACTCGATTTCGAATCGCGCGCCATCGCCGTCGGGTATCACGCGAACGAGACGCAGTTTGCCGTCGTTGGTCGATGCGGCGAGGCACGAGCTCAACGTCACCGGAGTGACCCACTGATACTCGTCCGGCAATCGCGCGAGCGCACGGGCAGAAGTTGGCTCGAAGATGATGAACCGTCGCCGGTCGGACCACACGGACCAATCGTACGGAAAAGTTCTCGCCCGCAACCCACCGATCACCACGCGCCAGTCGGTTCCGTGCAGCGTCGCGGACGCGCACAGATCGTGTTTGCTCTCATCGACACCAAGGACAGAAACGCGTTCGGCCGACGTCGCCGGCTCAAACGCCTTGCCGAACTGCCATAACTGGTGACGCCGGTAATCCGATGTTCCTCTAAACAGTTCCCACAATCGCTGCTGCTGCTCCTCGGGCAGCGGATTCTTGACTTCGAGGAAGTTACCGATTGGCGATGCCATTGTGTTCGTCAAGAGCGTCAGCCATGGCAGTCTGGAGATGCCGGTCGCCCCGCCCGAGTAGGAAGTGAACGGGCCGGATGGGCGGCTTGCGGTCGCGAGGTAACACATGAACTCGCCGTTGGGCGACAACTCGATCTCCGTTCCGCGAATCCGCAACGTGCTCCACGACCCCTCCTCCACCGTCCGCTTCTCCCAGTTCCAACGCAGGATGCACGTCCACGACCGATCGGTGCGGAGTTTCGCGATCACGCAGATGATCGGCGCATCGCTCGCCGCGACGCACCAGAGTCGCACGCCACCCTCGCCGTTCTTCGGATTCGCAACGCTCACGG
>JAIEQQ010000560.1 GCA_019747615.1 Phycisphaerales bacterium | reverse complement strand
GGGCTCGGTCGATGCGGGCCTCAACGGATCATCCGGCAACAGCGAGACGCTCTCTGCCCGCGCTGGCCTCGGCCTGGTCCGCAAGACTGAGCCGATGGAGACGAATCTCAACTTCCTCTACGTCTACGCCACCAACGACGGCACCGCCAACAAGTCACGCTTCGAGGCCAACCTCCGCAACGACTGGTTCTTCAAGGACTCCAAGTGGGGCTTCTTCGCCCTGGGCAAGTTCGAGTTCGATGACTTCCAGTCCTGGCTCTACCGCACCAGCGCCTTCGCGGGCCCGAGCTACACGTTCATCAAGAACGACAAGATGCTGCTGCGGGGCCGGGCCGGTGTGGGTCTGAGCCGCGAGTTCGGCCGACAGGCCGACAACGCGATCATCCCCGAGGCGCTGTTCGGCGGCGACTTCGAGTACAAGTTCAGCGACACGATGAAGGCGTTCGCGACGGTGGACGTCCTGCCCTCGCTGAAGCGATTCACCGACTTCCGCGTGGATTCGAAGGCCGGCTTGGAGTTCCTGCTGGACAAGGACTCGGGCATGAACCTCAAGCTCGGCATCGCCGACCGCTACAAGAGCAACCCCTCGGGCGTGAGCAAGCGCAACGACCTGGAGTACTTCGCCACCTTGGGCTGGAACTTCTGAGGGAGCAGCCAGGCGTCAGCCTTCAGCCGTCAGCTTCCAGCAGAAGGCAAAAGCCGAAAGCGTGAACACTGCGGGCTGACCGCCGTTTCGGTATGCTCCCTTGGCACTGATTGTCTTTTCGCACCGACCCGAACAGGAGATTTCACATGGGCTTCGTTTCTGAGTTTCGCGAGTTCGCTCTCAAGGGCAACGTCCTCGACCTGGCGGTCGGTGTGATCATCGGTGCTGCGTTCGGCAAGATCGTCGATTCGATGATCAACGACATCATCATGCCGGTGGTCGGCAAGGTCGTCGGCAACGTCGACTTCAAGAACCTCTTCATGCCCCTCTCGGGTCAGACCGACAAGGATCTCGACGCCGCTCGGAAGGCTGGCGCCGTCCTGGCCCACGGCAACTTCGCCACCATCGCAATCAACTTCGTGATCCTGGCGTTCGTGATCTTCCTGGTCGTCAAGGCCTTCAACACCGCCAAGAAGCGCTTCGAGGCTGAGAAGCCCGCGCCGGCGCCCGCTGGCCCGAGCTCGACCGACAAGCTGCTGATGGAGATCCGCGACGCGCTGAAGCGCTAAGCGGCGGCGGCCGGCGCTGATCCAGTGATCCCGACTTTGTCAGGCGAGCGCGCTATATTTGGCCGTGGGCCCCGTCGTCTAGCGGCTAGGACGCAACCCTTTCAAGGTTGAGGTACGGGTTCGATTCCCGTCGGGGTCATTGGCGCGGCTTCATCGCTGCGCATCGGCACATCACACGCAAACAGAAACACCGGGCTTTCGAGCCCGGTGTTTTCGTTTGGTGCGATGATTTCCTTGCCCGCTCCGCTCAGGGCTCCTGCTTGGCTGGGTCGGCGAGCATCAACTGCTGAGAGCCGAGGTTGAATGGTGCCATCTTGAGCTGGTCGAACTCGAGGTTCGGGAACTGGTGATAGAGGTCGTTTTCGTCGAGACCCAGGGCCAGCACGCCGCGCTGCTTGTGGACGACGGTGTAGATCGGGCCGCTACGGCCGGAGTAGACCCAGATCACTGCGTCGCTGGCGCCGATGAGCGAGCCCAAGAGCACGTTGCCCTGCTCGTCTTGCGCCGGCGGCTTGCGATAGTCCAGCGGGTTCACCGGCATCGGCTGATTGGCATACACCGACGCGGGGTTCAGGCTTGTGACGCGACGGGGCGCGCCACCGACTGCGTCATCGGGGTTGAGCAACGTCGAAGCGTCATCGCTCACGATTCTCGCCGGCACGCGATCGCTCGCGGCGCGTGAGAAGCGCGGCTCGATGATCATCGAGATCCCGAAGAAGAACGCCGCGGCGCCGAGAACGACGCACAGGCGAACGACCGCGGGCGGGCACCAGAGCAGCTTGTCATCGCGAATAGACATATCCCAAAAATCGGATCGCCATCGGGTCGAGTTGAGCGGCGCGACTGTGAAATCCCCGTCCGCGGCAACGTGCTTCACCGGACCAACCACGAACGCCGCGCCCAGCCGGCGACCGCACCGACCAACCCGCCGCCCCCCACGCCCCCACGCCCCCCCCAAAGACCACTGCCCGCCCAAAACGAAACCGGCCGCAGGCTTGCGCCCGCGGCCGGATATGTACTCTTGATGTCCCCGGGCACCTACTCGCCCAAGATCTGTTTCACGTTCACGTTTCCCTCATCAGGTCGTACCCGCGCCCGCCGGTGATGACGGCGTGCTCGACGCGGCTCCGGCCTCGGACTTGTCGGTCCCCGGCGTGCCAGGTGCCGGCGTGACCGGCTTCTCGCTGGTGGCGAAGTAGAGGTGGTCCAGATCGGTGCCGTCCTCGGCGGTCTTGCGCGTGATCATCACCGTGGTGCCGGGCTTGATGTCGCCTTGCAGCAGCATCTCGCTCAGCGTGTCCTCCAGATACTGGCCCACGGCGCGACGCAGCGGACGCGCGCCGAAGTCCGGGTTGTAGCCCTTGTCGATCAGGAAGTCCTTCGCACGCTGATCCAGCTCGAGCGTGATGCCCTGCTGCTTCACGCGGCTGATGACCTTCGCCGCTTCGATCTCGACGATGTTGATGAGGTTTTCCTTCGTCAACGGGCGGAAGACGATGACCTCATCCAACCGGTTGATGAACTCGGGCCGGAAGAACCGCTCGATCTCCTTCATGAGCAGGACCTTGATGCCCTCGAAGCTCTGATCCGCCGAACGGTTGACGCCGGTGCCGAAGCCGAACCCGCCGCCGCCCTTGATGAGGTCAGCGCCGATGTTCGAGGTCATGATGAGGATTACGTTGCGGAAGTCGACGTTGCGGCCGAACGAGTCGGTGAGGCGACCTTCCTCCATGATCTGCAGGAGCATGTTGAAGACGTCCGGGTGCGCCTTCTCGACTTCGTCCAGCAGGATCACGCTGTACGGGCGACGACGGACGCGCTCGGTGAGCTGGCCGCCTTCCTCGTAGCCGACGTAACCGGGAGGAGCGCCGACCAGGCGCGAGACGTTGTGCTTCTCCATGTACTCGCTCATGTCCAGCGTGATGAGGGCTTCCTCGTCACCGAACATGAACTCGGCCAGGGCCTTGGCGACAAGGGTCTTGCCGACGCCCGAGGGGCCGCAGAAGATGAACGAGCCAGCGGGACGCTTGGGGTCCTTCAGACCCGCGCGGGCGCGCCGGATGCTCTTGCTGATCGCCTTGATCGCGTCGTCCTGCGACACGACCTTCTTGTGCAGTTCCTTCTCCAGCTCCATGAGGCGCTGGGCCTCTTCCTTCTTGAGGCGCTTGACGGGCACGCCGGTCATCTTCGAGATCACCTCGCTGATGACGTCCTCATCCACCACGCCGGCAGACTGCGTGGCTTTGTCGCGCCACTCCTTCTGCATCTGCTCCTTCTGCTTCTTCATCTGCTCGGCGCGATCGCGCAGCTCGGCGGCCTTCTCGTAGTCAGCGCCCTTGACCGCCTCGTCCTTCTCGATCGTGAGGCGCTCGATGTCCGCCTCGATGTTCGCGAGGTTCGGCGGCTTGGTCATGCTCTTGATACGCACTCGTGCGCCAGCCTCGTCGATCGCGTCGATCGACTTGTCCGGCTGGACGCGCCCGGTGATGTAGCGGCCAGACAGCTCCACCGCCGCGACGATGGCCTCGTCGGTGATGCGGACCTTGTGGTGCTGCTCGTACTTTTCGCGAAGGCCCTTGAGGATCTCGATCGACTGCTCGTTGCTGGGCGGATCGACGGGGATGGGCTGGAAGCGACGCGCGAGCGCGGCGTCCTTCTCAATGTACTTGCGATACTCGTCAAACGTGGTCGCGCCGATGCACTGAATCTCGCCACGAGCAAGCGCAGGCTTGAGCACGTTGCTGGCATCGATCGCGCCCTCAGCGCCGCCGGCGCCTACGAGCGTGTGCAGCTCGTCGATGAAGAGGATCACATTCTTGGCGCGACGAACCTCGTTCATCACCGCCTTGATGCGCTCTTCGAACTGGCCGCGGTACTTGGTGCCGGCGACCATCATCGCCAGGTCGAGAACGACCAGGCGACGATCGTGCAGGATGTCGGGAACCTCGCCGCTGATGATGCGCTGGGCCAGGCCTTCGACAATCGCGGTCTTGCCGACGCCGGCCTCGCCGAGGAGCACGGGGTTGTTCTTCGTACGACGGCACAGGACTTGCACCAATCGCTCGATCTCGTTGCTGCGCCCGATGACCGGGTCCAGCGTGTTTTCTTTGGCAAGCTCGGTCAGGTCGCGACCGAAGGAGTCGAGCGCCGGGGTCTTGCTCTTTCCGCCGCGGGCGCTGGAGCCAGACTCGCTGGGCTGCTCGCTGGCGCGGCCAGCGCCAGAACTGGGCGAGGCATCGCGAGCGCCACCGGCGTTGCCGCCGGCGTCGTCGGTCTCGGTGCCAGCGCCGAGCAGGTTGAGAACTTCCTCGCGGACCTGGTCGAGCTTCAGACCCAGGTTCATCAGCACCTGCGCAGCCACGCCGTCGTGCTCACGCAGCAGGCCGAGCAGCAGGTGCTCGGTGCCGACGTAGTTGTGGTTGAGGTTGCGGGCCTCTTCGATCGCGTACTCGATCACCTTCTTGGCGCGCGGCGTCTGCGGCAGCTTGCCCATGGTGACCATTTCCGGGCCCGGCTTGACCAGCTTCTCGACTTCGAGGCGCACCTTGCGCAGGTCAATATCCAGGTTCTTCAGAACGTTGGCCCCGACGCCGGAGCCTTCCTTCACCAGGCCGAGCAGGATGTGCTCAGTCCCGATGTACTCGTGGTTAAATCGCTGGGCCTCCTGATTCGCCAGGGCCATCACCTTGCGGGCACGATCTGTAAATCGCTCGAACATTTCAGCCTCCTGCAGCCCGTCCGCACACCCCTGCAGGTGGACGACGGCCTGAGCGGGACAAAGCCTGTCCCAAGCGGCGCCGGTTCGGTGCGTGGGACACACCGGTCGTTCGCCTCACTCCTGTCCTCACGCCGGGCACCAGCCAGGCGCGATCAATCTCATCCCACAAACCCTGCCAGACCCTGCGAAACTCTTCGTTGTTCTTCACAACTCAGCCTTCAACGTATCCGGACGCTCCGGCGATCGCTGTCACTCAATACGACGAGGCTCAACTGCGTATTCGTCCAAACCGACGCGCCGGATCAAAATCATGCGCATCGCACCAAAAAGTCGCCCCTACTCCTGCCGTCGCAAATCCTTCATCTTCGATGATCCGTCCGAGCCCGCGTATCGGGGAATGCCCCTCGATCTGAAACTCAGGCCATCGTTCGACTTCGTGTCCCGAACCGGGGATATCGGCAGCGACTGGCGTGCCGTTCGTGCCATTCACAAGTTTGCGGCCAGATCGGCTGATTCTGCGCGATCAACGGGGTTCACCCGACCAAACCGAAGCCGAGTACAGGCCGATCTGCCAGCCGCCAGAGATGCCCGACTGCCGTTCGGGCAGTCGGGAAGTACCCTTCGCTCCAGACATCGCCGAGGGTTCACCGCTTCACGCGTTGCTCGACGGCTCGACCGCCGGGGCGCGCTCCCCAGTGATCAACCTCGCCCCACGCTCAAAGAACACGTACGACCAGACCCAGTCGATCAGCACCAGCACCCGATTGCGGAAGCCAATCAGGTACGAAATGTGAATGAGCGCCCACAGCGCCCACGCGATGAAGCCCGTCAGCGGCACGTTCAAGCCAAAGCCGATCACCCCGACCGCGCGCGCACGCCCGATCGTCGCCATCTCGCCCTTATTCACGTAGACGAACGACTGACGCTCGGGGGGGCCGCCGGCTTGCGGCGCTCCGCCCGCCGCCGACGTCGCGGCGACGCGCGACTTCCACACGCCGGACTTGATCTCTGATGCGATGATCTTCGACGCGTGCTTGCCCATCTGCATCGCGCCCGGGGCGACGCCGGGCACCGGCGTTGTGCCGTCGCGCTGCATGACGCTCGCTAAATCTCCGCACACAAAGATCTCCGGGTGCGAGCCGACCGAGAGATCCGCGTTCACCTTCACGCGCCCGGCGCGATCGACCTCCGCACCCGCGCTCGCCGCGACGATCGTGCCGAGGTTTGAGGCCTTGACCCCCGCGGCCCACACCACGCACTCAGACTCAACGCGGAGCGAGGGCGGCTTGGTTCCCGGCGGGAGTGACTCGGCGGGTGTGGTTTCCACCATGACGCCGTGGGCGTCGATCTCGACGACGCGCGAGTGCGTCATGACCTGGACGCCGAGCTCTTCGAGGTCTCGCTTGGCCCGCTCGCCCAGCGCCGGCGCGTAGGCCATCAGCACGCGTTCGTTCGCCTCGATGAGCATGACTCGCGCGCCGGAGGTGCTGATGGCGCGGAAGTCCTTTGCGATCGTCTGGCGGGCGATCTCTGCGAACGCGCCGGCCATCTCAACGCCGGTGGGCCCGCCGCCGATGACGACGAAGGTCATCGAGGCGCGGCGTGCCGCGAGGTCCGTCTCTCGCTCGGCGCGTTCAAACGCCAGCAGAAACCGCCGCCGGATCTCCGTCGCGTCTTCGAGGCACTTGAGCCCCGGCGCAAGATCCGCCCAGTCTTCATGCCCGAAGTAGCTGTGCGTCACACCCGTCGCGATGACCAGGTAGTCATACGCCAGCTCACCATCGCTGAGCACCACGCGCCGGCCCGGCGCGTCGATCGACGTCACCTCCGCCATCAGCACGCGGCAGTTTCTCTGGCTCGCCAAGACCCGCCGGATCGGGGATGCGATCTGCGCTGGCGAAAGACCGGCGGTGGCGACCTGATACAGCAAGGGCTGAAAGACGTGGTGATTGCGGCGGTCCAGGAGCGTGATCTGACACTTGGATCGCGCCAGCCCCTGGGCACAGAGCAGCCCGGCAAAGCCACCACCGATGATGACGACGCGTGGCCCGGACCCCTCGCCAGCCGCAGCGGGCCCGGGCGACTGATTCCAAACGCGTGCCTTGTCCGTTGTTCGCTCCATGTTGGACACTAGCACGAGCGGCTACGAGCCGATGAACCTGTTGGGATTCCACGCTCGGCACGCTGGACGCCCCGATCCCGGTTCACCCCCTGCCACCGCCTGCCCCTACGCTTGATCCGCCTTGAGGAGCAACCGCCCATGCCCCCAGATTCGACCGAGACGCAGTACACCATCATCTCCAGAAAATGGCTCACGTGGATGACGATCTACATCGTCGTTCTGGCGGGCTTTGGGCTGTGGTGCATCTGGGATGGTGCGCACATCCTGCCGGCGCGCGGGCGTGACGACGCGGCGTACAAGGAGTATCAGTACCTCCAAGCCGCGGCCAAGGCCAACAAACTCGCCAGCGCGAGCGTCGCGGACCCGGTGGTCGAGTTTGATCGACTGCTGCCGCGCCGTGATGAGCTGCGACGGGCCGCCACCAGCGACACGACGGCCGCGATGGAATCCGCGCGATTGGACTGGCTGGATGCGCTCTCGCTCGTCGGCGACCTGAAGCCGGAAAAGGCGACCACCGCCGACGCCACGGCACGCATGGCCGAGCTCAAAACCCGCTGGGAGACCGCATCGCCGCCCAAGCCGCTGAACCCGTTCGATATCCCGCTTCAGTGGATCATGCTCGCGATCTGCTCTGTCGCGCTGATCGGCGTGTTCTATGTTCTGCTCACCAATATCCGGATGCAGTACGCCTATGTCGCGTCGCGCAAGGCGCTCACCGTCCCCGGCGGGCGGACCATCACGCCAGCGGACTTGCAGGACGTCGACAAGCGCAAGTGGCACAAGTTCCGCTGCGCGCTGGTGCTCAAGCCCGACGGCAGCAGCATCGAGCTGGATCTGCTGCGCTTCGAGCCGCTGGAGGTGTGGGTGTTAGAGATGGAACGCGAGGCGTTCCCCGATCGCGCCGAGAAGGACGAGGACGCGGACGAGAGCGACACGGCCACGGCGCAGGGGTGAGGGGAGGGAGAGCGGTCAGACTTCAGCCTTCAGCCGACAGCGATCAGACTTCAGAATTCAGACTTCAGCGATTGGCCGGCGGTGGCTGGACGTTCGCGGCTCTCGCCTCACGCCGCGCGGGGTGGTGGCGAGTCGTCGCGCTGCGGAAGCCGGAACACCATCGACTCCACATCCTCTCTCAACGCTCGCAGCCGCTGATCCATGTGCTCCAGCGTCTGATCGATGGACTCGATCAGCTCGCAGCGTCCGTTGGAGTTGGCCGCGAGCGTCCCGGCCGCGCTCTGCGCTGCCAGCTTGCGGGCGCTCGGGCTCGTGCGTCGCGCCAGCTCCAGCGCCTGGGCCGGGAACACCAGACGATGCTCTTGCTGATCGCGTGAGTCGCGGGGGTGGCGTGAACGCATGTGCTGCTCCTGCGGCGATCCCGCGAACTCGACGGGCCTCGGCCCGATCGTCGCGTCGATCATCAGCATCGACCCACTCGCCCGCGGCGTGAAGGAGCTCTCGAACACGACCGGCCGTTGCACGCATTCGCGGTCTAGCCCGTTCGGCGCAACTGTCACAGACCCGATCACCCGACCGTGATTATCTGGACATTCGCACTTTGGGTGAATCCCTCCAGCACCCCCCGCACCCGGCATGTCGCGCTCGCGCG
Organism: Phycisphaerales bacterium; assembly: GCA_019747615.1. The sequence goes on along the minus strand of JAIEQQ010000560.1, from coordinate 6,193 downwards.
TCGCCCGAGCGCAACCACCATCGACCGACGATGAGAGCGGAAGCTCGCCCGGATCAATCGCCGATCACCCTGCAGCGGGGCGGCCGATCACCTTCTTGCCGCTGCCGATCCGCGGCTCGGTCCCGGCTCGCATTCGCGCCAGGTTGCTCTTGTGTCGCCAGACGACAAAGACGGTCAGAAACGCCGCGAGCGTGAAATAGGGCCACACAATGCTCCACGGCGCCCAGCCGCCGGAATCACCGGGGATCGCTGGGAAGATGCCCAGAAACTTCGCCACCGGCGCCACCAGCAGCGTGAAGCCCGGGAGCGTGATGGCCGAGACACACGAACTCAAGCCCGCGTAGCGTGTGATCAACGCGCAGCCGACCCAGACGACGATGGCACCAACGGCCGCGAGTGAGAGAAACGGGTACACGGCCAAGATCGCGCCGAAGCCGGTCGCGACGCCCTTGCCGCCGTTGAAGTTCAGCCACACCGGATACAGATGCCCAAGGAACGAAGCAACACCGAAGCTCAGCCACAGCAACAACTCCTGGGGCGGCATGTTCGGTCGATTGAGGGACCCCATTGCGATCCCCGCCAGTAGCACGGGCACGAAGCCCTTGCCCGCGTCGAGAAAGAACGTCGCGATGCCGTACCGGCGACCCAGTGTCCGCCCGACGTTCGTCGCGCCGATGTTCTTGGACCCGTGCTCGCGAACGTCAACGCCTTTGGCCTTGCTGATCAGGAGCCCGAACGGGATTGACCCAAGCAGGTACGACGCCAGCATCCCAACGACATAGGCGATCGGCGAATCGAGATTCATCAGTGCTCACACCCTCCATCTGGCGAGCAATCACGCTCAGGCCAGTTGCAGTCTACTCGGAAGCGACGACGCCCGCTCGCTCAGCGTGCGGATCACCTGGCTCCACACCGCGTCCGGCTCGCGGCTTGCATCGATCAACGCAAACCGGCGCGGGTCCTGGCGCGCCTGCTCAAGATACCCCTGGCGCACCTTCATATGGAACTCGCGGCCCTTGGCCTCCATCCGATCCAGCAACGGCGAGAGCCGCTTGGCCGCGGCGTCGGCGTCCAGATCAAACAACAGGTGCAAGTCCGGCATCAGCCCTCGCGTGGCGACGCGCGCGACCGCGGCGATATCCGCCGAGGGCAGGCCGCCGGCAGCGCCCTGATACGCCAGCGTGCTGGCGACGAATCGATCGGCCAAGACTAGCTCGCCCCGGCGCAGCGCCGGGAAGATCACCCGCTCCACAAGCTCGGCACGCGAGGCCATGTAGAGCATCATCTCGGCGCGCGTGGTCATCTCCGCGTTGGCCTTGTCCAGCAGCACGGTGCGGATCGCCTCGCCGCTGATGGTGCCGCCCGGCTCGCGCACCGTGGTGTGCGCGATGTTCAGCGCGCTGAGGGCCTCGGTCAGCCGACGAAACTGCGTGCTCTTGCCCGAGCCGTCGGGCCCCTCAAAGACCAGGAAACGCCCAGCATACTGGCGCAGAAACTCCAGGCCGGGCGCGCCGCCACGGCTCGGGGCTGCACCCGCCGCTCCGTTGCTCTGCGTGTTCGTCACGCTCGTCGCCTGTGTTGATGCCGTGTCGCTCACAAGTCCAGTGTACCCGCGACGCGATCACTTTGCCTTCTCCACCCGCTGGCTCAACTTTTCGAGGCGGTCCGCGGCTTGATTCAACGCCGCGAACGCGTCGCTTTCGTCGGCGGTAAACTCACGTTCCCCGTGCCGCCCCTGCAAACTGACCTTCTCGGCTTCGCTCAGGCGGCCGAACGCTGGGTCGATCGCCGCCAAAGCTCGCAATCGAATCCGAACCTCGCCCTCGCTGCCCCCGCCCGGCGCTGGCGGCGATACGGACTCAAGCACCTCCGCCCACGCGAGCCAGAACGCCGCGCGCCCGACGATGGGCTTGCCGGGCTCGCTCTTCGCTGCGGTCACCTCCATCGCCGTCTTGCGCGCGTCATCAGCGCGCCCAGCCTGACGCAGCCGCGACGCCCATCGCGCCCGCTCCAGCGCCTCGGCATCCGCTGGCTCAACCCACGGCGTGTTCGCGGCCCGCGCCTTCACCCCCTCGATCAACCCGTCGAACTCCTTCGACCACCCCGGGCGGGCGGGTGACGCGCGCATCGCGGCGCTGGCGAGCGCACGATGGGCGTCGACGTTCAGATCGAGGTCCGTCGGCGAAAGTACGCTCACGCTTTGAATCAGCAGGCGGGCTCGATCGACGAGCCCCCCGACATCACTGGAGCCATCGGCCTCACGAAGGGCGCGATCGACCGCGAGCCGAAGCGGCTCCTCGAGCCGGGATCGCCCGTCACTCAAGATCCGATTGGTGGCTTCGGGTGTTCGAAGTTGATCGAGCGACGCCGCCCACGCTTTCCCGTCCGGCGTCTGCATCCGAAGCGCAGCCATCACTCTCAGCACGTGGACAGCCTTGGATCGCTCCTCGGGCTCGATGGCCCCCCACTTCTCGATCACGCTCCGGACGAGTTCGGCCCGTTCCCCGGTCAGCGGCTGCGCCGCGGCGTACAACTCCTGCACGAGAAAGCCCTCGATCGCGCCGAACTCCGAGGAATGAGTACTGCGCTGGGCGTATCCGATCGAGTCAGACAGCCTGTTGAGAAGCATCAGTCGCGTTGCGGCGGGGATGAACTCTTCGGGTTGTTCCTCTGGAGCTTTGGCCGCGGGCCGTTGCGAAATACGCTCGCGCGCTTGCGCGATGCGAGCGTCTCGCCCGGCTCGGTCGTTGAAAGCGCCGGTCATCGCCCGCGTTGTGAACTCGAAACGCAGACCCTGCGGAAGCGCCGCGAAGCCGGGATCATTCAACACGGCGTCCCACGACGTCTGTCGCATCCGCCGCTCCCCGTCCGGTCCAGCGCGAGCCTTTCGATAACCCGCGAGTTGAACGCCGACCACGCTCAGCGGCGCGTCGTCCGCTTCGATCTTCATGCCCAGCAGTTCGAGACCTTCGGTCACCCATCGCGTGCGCTCGGACGCATGCGGCACCAGGTCGGCCCGCGAAAAGCCAGCGCACAGTTCATCGGCCGCGGCGGCCGCGGCCGCGCGTCGACCTTCCGGCGTTGTGGCGCGCTCATACGCGTGGATGCCGGCGGCGATCCTCGAGATCAGGAAGAACGGCTCCGTGTCGAGCCTCGCGCGTGCCTCGCTCAGCTTTGCTCCCGAAAGCGCCCCTTCGCGCAGCAACAGCAGCTCGGCACATTGCCGAACGACAAGCGGGCATTGGCGTGTGGGGTGAGGGCCAACCTCAAGCTCCAAGACTGCTTCCAATCGCTCGATCGCCTCTTCCCGGGCTTTCTCGCGAGCCGAGGCGTCCGCGTTCTCACGCGCGATCGCCAGCCGCATCGCGGTCACGCCGACGCGGCGGGCCGATTCAGTCACACTCACCGACGTTTCGAGCGACTCAAGTTCGCCGGCGGCCTTCGTCATCCATTCCACCGGCGACTTGTTCTCCCACGACGCTGGCCGCTCCGGCTTGAAAGCTCCAAGCAGCGGCGGAACCTCGCGGAGCAGCCACGCCGCGGGAACTCCTTGACTGATATTGGGCGCTGGTCCCTCGTCTTTCTCGGGGAAGTCCTTGGGAGTCCATTCAGGGATGATCGACTGAACGACGAACTCGTAGAGCGCCTTGGCGACACGAGCGGCGCCATCGGCTTCCAAGTCCGCCGCGGTCAGCGGGCCGTCGCGCAGTGGTGCAACGTTCATACGCCCGGGCGTGCGAGAGGTCTCCTTCATCGCTTTGGACTGCGCATCGGCGAACGACTGGCGCCCCCACGCCCCGTCTAGACCCGGAAGCACAAAGATAGCGGCAGCAATCGCGACAACCGCGCCACAAAGCGGTCGTCCCCCAGTCTTCGCTTTCATTTGTGCCCCTTCAATGAATGAGAGCCACATGATCCGTGCCACTACCGCACGCCGAGATTCAACCGGTCGCCCGCCGGCGCGTCCGAGCCACCGCCCGCAATCTCCGACCGCGTCACCGTCCGCAGGTTCGCTCGCTCTGCTTTCGTCGCAACACCGCCCGCCGCCGGTGGACCGCCCGGCTCGCCGTGGACTTCCGCGATTCGCGGCAGCAGGCCCGTCGGATCCGCGTCCAGAAACTGAATCACCTTGATCACCGTCGCGCGACGGCCCGTGGATGGTTCGATCGGGTTCAGCGATTCCAGCTCGCTCATGATCGCGTCGTTGCCCCGGTCCCAGGTGGCGCCTTGCGTTCGCGCGATCGCCCGGGCCAGCACAAACACCACTCGCGGCTTGAGCTTCATCGCCTCGCGAAGCCCCGCGATCGGCGTGGACCGGCCCGAGGCCTCAGCACTACGCAGGTACTCGGCGAGCTTTGCCCGCTGGCGGCTCGTCGCATCAACCAGGCCCGGCGCGAACAGACGCGCGCCGGCGTCGCCGGCGCTGCGCTCGCCGAAGAGCACGACGTTGAACCGCTGGGTCGGCAAGAGGCCCGCGACGGATCGCTCCACCTCGCTCAGCACCCAGGGCAGCGTGCTGACCATCGGCGCGCTGGCATCGACGACGTAAACGACGGACGATGCGCGCGCCGCGTCGGCGCTCAGGCCGGCAAACGTGAGGCTCGGCCCCGCATCGCTGGCGTTGGTGCTCGGCGGCGCTGCGGGGAATGCGCCGCGAGCGCCTTCGACGCGTCGCTGGGTCGCCGGCGTGTCGCCGGTCGTCGCACTCAGGTCGGTCGGATCGGTCGCGGGCTTCGCGACTCGCGTGTTCGAGTCGAGCGATGTGCGATCCGGCTTCGATTCTGTGGTACGCACCACCGGCGTGCGAGGCGGCAGGGGCGCCTGCGGTTCGAGCATCACCACGGCGCTCCAGGCCTTCGGCGCGCCGACCGATGTCCCGCCCTCGGCGCGTGACAACCCGAGCCCGCTCAACGAAAGACCGCCCCACCACGCGACGCCGATACCTGCGTGGGCCGCCAGCGAGATCGCCAGCGGCAGCGCGAACGCCGAGCGACGGAGCCGCTCGCCGATCGATCGATCTGTCGCCACGCCCGCGTTCATGATCTAGGTTATCGGCCCGAACAGCATGGCACTGCACATCACGCGATCGGCGCGATGCGCCTCAATCCGCCCGCTCTTCTCGCGGGGCCGTCTCCACCTCGGACGATTCATCGGCCCGCACGCTCATGTGAACGCGCACGACCTTCGTCGGCTTGGCCTCGACGATCGTGAACGTCATGTTTTCAAGCGCGAACGTCTCGCCGGAGCTGGGGATCCGACCCAGCGTCGTGGTCACGAACCCGCCGACGGTGTCGTACTCCTCGCTAATGGGAATCTGCACGCCCAGCGGCTCCAGATGATCGTTCACGTCGGCGATCCGAGCGGCCCCGTCGATATCCGCGTCACGCTTCTCAACACGCAGCACCACGTCGGGCATCTCCGGCGTTGAGGGCTCGTACTCGTCGCGGATCTCGCCGAAGACTTCCTCGATGATGTCCTCGATCGTCACCAGCCCTGCCGTGCCGCCATATTCGTCGGCCACCATCGCGATGTGGACCTTTCGCTCGGTCAGCTCGTTCAGCAGCTCGCGCACCGTCTTGGTTTCGGGAACGAAGTGCGCCGGGCGCAGGATCGACTTGATGTCGAACGCCCTGCCCGCGCGCGGGCCATCGCCCAGCCAGTGCATCAAGTCCTTCAAATAGAACAGGCCCAGGATGTTGTCCAGCGATTCGTCGTACACCGGGATTCGCGAGTGCCCAAGCTCCCGCATCATCCGGATCACTGTCCCCAGGTCGTTGCTGACCTGCATCGCCTCGATCTCGGTGCGCGGCGTCATGATCTGCTCGACCGTCAGATCGCCGAACTTCACCGCCGCCTCGAGCATCTCGCGTTCCTGCTCGCCGATCGCGCCCGTCGCCTCGCCCTCTTCGATCACGCTGAGCAGCTCCGCCTCAACCTGCTCCTGCGAATCCTGCGCCCGCACGCCGACCAATCGACGCACCACCTCGTCGCTGAAGCTGCCCACGCTCCGCACCGGGCGCAGGAGCACGTCCAGCGTCCGAAGGATCAACGATCGCGAGTACACCACCCGCGCCCCGGCGTGATTTGCGATGCTCATCGGCATCACCACGCTGAACACCCACAGCACCATCGCGCCGATCGCCACGCCCAGCAACACATCGACGATGTCGGGCGCGAGCGGCGCCATCGGGAT
>JAIEQQ010000725.1 GCA_019747615.1 Phycisphaerales bacterium | reverse complement strand
CTGCCGAGAACACCGGGCAGCTCGACGCCGGCTTGGCGGGCCAGCTCGTGCATCGGCGGCAACGCACCGATCAGGCCGGCGAGGAAGTCGGCGGTTGAGCCGCGCCCACCTTCGCCCGCTTTGCCCGAGCCGGAATCCCAGACCGTGATCTTGTCGATCTTGAGATTCTGGATCGCCTTGACCTGCTGCGTGACGATCTCTGGGAGCTGCTCGATCATGAGCAGCGTCGGCGCGATGTGCGGGTTCTCGGCGCACGCGCTGATGAGCTTGCGATAGCCCTCGGCCTTGGCCTCCAGCACCTGACGCACGCCCGCCGCCTCGGCCTCGAACTTCGCGCGGATCGCGTCGGCCTGGCCCGCCGCTTCCAGTCGCGTCTTCTGCGCCTCGGCCTCGGCGGCGATCTCGACGCGGCGCTTCTCGACTTCCTGCGGAGCGAGCTGTTCCTTGCCGAGGCGGGCGAGCTCTTGTTCGCGCTGGGCGAGCAGAACTTTGGCGGTGGCGTCGGAGGCGGCAACTTCAGCGCGCCGGCGGGCCTCTGCGGAAATCTCCGCGAGCTTCGCGTTGCTCTCGGCCATCGTCGCGCGGCTCGCGTTCTCGCCCGTCGTCGCGATCGCTTCGGCCTCGGCCACGCGGACGCGCTGCTCCTGCTCGGCCTGCTTGCGGGCGACAATGACTTCCGCGTCGCGCTGCGAGATCGCGATCTCTCGCTCGCGCTTGGACTCGGTCTCACCCTTGACAGCCTGCGCTTCGAGGGCCGCGACGGCGATGCGCTGGCGCTGCTCCGCGAGCTTCTCGCCCTCGATGGCGGTGGCGCGCTCGGCGCTGACCTTGACGGTGCGCTCTCGCATCGCGATGGCCTCGCCGGTAGCGCCGTCGCGCTCCTGCTGCGAGACTTCGACCTTCGCGCGCTGAATCGCCTCAGCCGCGGCGCGCTTGCCGATGGCCTCGATATAGCCGCTTTCGTCCGTGATGTCGCGGATGTTCACGTTGATCAGCGTGAGGCCGATCTTGTTGATCTCCTTGGCGACGTTCTCGTTGATGAGCGTCATGAACTTTTCGCGGTCGCGGTTGATCTCTTCGATCGTCAGCGTCGCGATCACCAGTCGCAACTGGCCGAGGATGATGTCCTGGGCCTGCTCGCGGATCTGGTCCTCACGCAGGCCCAGCAATCGCTCCGCGGCGTTGTTCATGAGCACCGGGTCGGTGCTGATGCCGACGGTGAAGGTGCTGGGGACGTTCACGCGGATGTTGTTCTGCGAGAGTGCCCCGCTCAGCGGGATATCGATGACCATCGGGTCAAGCGAGAGGTACGCGAAGTCTTGAATGAGGGGGACAACGAAAGTGCCGCCGCCGTGGATGCACTTGGCGGCCCGCTGGCCGCCGATCTTTCCGAACACGACGAGGATGCGGTTGGACGGGCAGCGTTTGAACTGCCGCACAACGAAGATGAAGGCGAAGAAGATGATGAGGACGACGGCGCCGATAGCGCCGAGCCAGACCAGTGGGTACAGTGTTTGATCAGGTGGCATTGACAGGTTCCCCCAAACAGACGTGTGACTGTGCCGCGGGGCGACGCGCCCCGCGGGCTACGGACGATGGACTGCGAGCTACGCGGGCTCGACGGTGACGGTGTTGTCGGCGTTGACTCTGGCGACGCGGACGCGTGAGCGGCTGGGCAACTCGTTGCCGTCGGTCGTCGCGTAGCAGATGCGCTCACGATCACCGACGATGAGGCGGACCTCGCCCTGACCCTTGCCAGATGCGGGGATGGCGACGGTGACATCGCCGGTCTTGCCGGCAAGAGCCGCGAGGGCGATGTTGCCGCTGCTGCTGAGCGAGCGCATGCTGCGCATCGTGATCACCATGATCGCCATCATGATCACGGCGCCGACGACGCCCATGCCGATCGACGCGCCGAGGCCCCAGCCGAAGCCCTTGAGCGCACCGAGGCCGCCCCAGCCAAAGCCCATCAGCAGCGCCAGGAATGCCTGCACGGAGATGAACTCAGAGCCGATGCCGAGACCGCCGTCGCCCGCGTCGACATCGACGCCGGCATCGTCACCGAGCACGAGCATGAGGATGAGCTTGATGGAAAACAGCAGCGTGCCCAGCAGCGCCGGGACGGTGAAACAGATGGCGTTGGAATCGAAGAACAGCGAGAGCATCCGAACTTCCCCAGAACGAATCGTCAGAATGATACCAGATCGCGTGGGGGTGGTGTTTCGACTGCGAACGGGCGGGCGCGGTGCGTGCTAGCATGGCTCCCGCCGGTGTTCAGATCGCGTGCCGACTGGCGCGTCGAGACTCATCCGGCGGAGCGATCGCGGCCGACGCCGCGGGTCGATGCGTGCAAGTGTGTCGCAGGTTCTCTGGGGTCATGAGGACGATTTCGTTATGAGCCACCACCACAAGACTGACGCCGCGACCGCGGCTCCCGCGGGCCATGTCACGATGGATCACGATGAGAAGCACGACCCGCACGCGACGCGTTGGGGCGACTTCCTCAAGGCCGCGATCAAGCTCGGCGCCAGCGACATCATCATGAAGACGGGCAAAGCCCCGGCGGTGCGGTTGCGCGGCGCGCTCAAGGGCCTGGACACGACGCCGATCACGATGGCGGAGTTCAAGGACATCGCCAAGCACATCCTGGACGAAGAGCAGATGAAGGACCTGCACAAGTTCGGGTCCGTCGACTTCGCCTACGACTACGACGAGAAGACACGCTTCCGCGTCAACCTCTTCCAGGCCCGCGGCAAGCTCAGCGTCGCCGCCCGCCTCATCTCCGCACACATCCGCCGCTTCGAGGAGCTCTACCTCCCGCCGATCATGAGCGAAGTGGCCATGCAGCCCAACGGCATCGTGCTGCTCAGCGGCGTGACCGGCTCGGGTAAATCAACCACGATCGCCGCGATGCTCGACTACGTGAACGAGCGTAAGCCCGTGCACATTGTGACCATCGAAGACCCGATCGAGTACATCTTCACCGACAAGAAATCGACGATCAACCAGCGCGAGATCGGCATCGACTGTCTGGACTTCAAGATCGCGCTGCGTGCGCTGGTCCGCGAGAACCCGGACATCGTGCTCGTCGGTGAAATGCGCGACAACGAAACGTTCGAGGCGGCGCTGCACGCCGCCGAGACCGGCCACTTGGTGTACGGAACCATCCACGCCTCCAGCGCCACACAGACATTCAGCCGAATCTACGGCCTCTTCGAGCAGGAAGAAGTCGAGCAGGTCCGCCGCATCCTGGCGTATCAGATGCGCGCATTCGTCTACCAGAAGCTGCTGCCGACGCTGAAGCCCGAGATCGCTCGCATCCCGGCGCTGGAGATCCTGGTGAACAACGCGGTCGTGCGCAAGTACATCCTCGAAGGCCGCGAGGGCGAACTCCGCGAGTACCTCAAGAGCATCGAAGCCACGCAGGGCGGCATGAAGGACTTCAACCAGAGCCTCATGGAACTGGTGGAGCAGGAAATGATCCACGTCCGCACGGCTCTGGAAACGAGCCCGAACCCCGACGAGCTGCAGATGCGGCTCAAGAAGCTGGGGTCGGGCCGATAGGCACTGGGCATCAGGCACTGGGCACTGGAAAGACGGCAATCGGCAATCAGCAGCTGGCAATCGGGAAAACAAAATCCAAGCGAGCACGCGATCGATCGCGTGCTCGCTCTGTTTCTGGCGTTTGGTTGTCACGATTGCCGGTTGCCGATTCCCGATTGCCGACCCGCCCGTCCCAGTGACCGCGAGTGCTCGCTCCCAGGGTCGCTCAACCGGCACTGCTGGGCTCAGAGGATTTCAACAATCTCAAACTTCTTCACCCCGCGCGGCGTCCGAACGCTGACGATCTCCCCCACCGCCGCCTTCATCAGCGCCTCGCCCATCGGGCTCGCTGGCGTCACCTCGACGATGTCGTCGCTGATCGTGCCGCTGAACTCGCCGACCATCTTGAAGATCTCGACATCTTCCTTGCCCGATTCGCGCAGCTTCACCGTCGCGCCGACGAAGACTACGCCGGTGCTCTTGCGTGTCTCATCGATCACGCTGACGTTCGCCAGCCGCTCGCTCAGGCGGCGGATCTCAGCCTCTTCCATGCCCTGCGTCTCTCGCGCCGCGTGGTAGTCGCCGTTCTCCTTCAGGTCTCCAAGCGCCCTGGCCTCGGCGATGCGCTGCGAGACGTTCGGCCGATTCTCGACCAGCGCCTTCAGTCTCGCTTCCAACTGTTCGCGCTCGAGCTTCGTCATCAGTTCCATGAGCCGCCTCGATTCTCAACAGGTACCCCGCGAACCGGGCCACGCTTCGGCCCCATCGCTCGCGGCGATTCTCGCTTCACACGCTTTACATCCAGTCCGACATCGCCAACGCCGCCGCCGGACTTACTTGTCCTTCTTCTCGGCCTTCTCGGCCTTGGCCGGGAAGAGCGTCTCCAGAGCCTTGGGCAAGCGAGCCTTCCACGCCACCTCGTTGTGCTCGGCCTTCGGATCAACCACGACGACGACCGTGCCACCGCTGGCAGACTGGCGCTCCTTGGCCAGCGCCTCAAAGGCGCTCGCGCTCTGCACCATGGCCTTGTTGGTCGCTTCAGACTTCGGATCCGCGCCGCGCTCCATGCCGCCCATGCCAAAGTAGATCGACTTCGGCCAGGCCTTCTGCGCAGCGAAGTACTTCAGCACCGCGCCGTCGCCGAAGTTCGTGCTCATGCTCTCCAGCAGCACCTTGCCGATCTTGTCCGGGAACGCCGTCGCGGCGTGCATCGCGATGATCGCGCCGAAGCTCGACCCACCGACAGCGGTATTCTCAACACCCGGCTTCACGCGATACGCACGCTCAACGCGCGGCATCACTTCACCCACCAGCCACTCGGCGTACTGCTTGCCGCGATACGGCTGATCCTTCTCAAGCAGCGGCAGCGGCAGATATTCCGTCGCGCGATTCTTGCCCGCGTGCGGGATGCCCACGATGATCATCGGCTCGATCTTGCCCTCGTTGATCAATCGCGTCGCCGTCTCGTCGGCGCCCCACTCATCCGGCGTCGTGGCGTTCTTGATGAAGACGTTCTGCCCGTCCTGAAGGTACAGCACCGGGTACTTGCGTGCGGCGTTCTCCGGCTTCTCGTAGCCCGGCGGGAGCCAGACGAGCAGATCGCGAACCGTCCACACACCGCCGCCGGTCACTTGCAGCCGCTTGATCGTGCCGGAAATTCCCTCGGTGGGCATGGTGAAGTACGGGTCCAGATCCGGCCTCGCGGCGGCGGTCGGGCGCATGTCGTCCCACGCCGCGACCTCGAAGACGATCTCCGGTCGCTCGCCCGGGGCGAGCTTGCTCATGTCGATCTTGGGAAGGATGCGATTCGGGCGGCTGGAGAGATCGGCAGCGCACTCCCAGGTGTCGCTGTTGCCTCGCGTGAACTTGAACTCGATCGGGCCGTCGATCTCGCCCTTCTTCATGACGATCTGCCAGCGCAGGTCGCTGCGGGCCGACAGCTTGAACTTCGGGTCCGCGGGGTTCCAGCCGTTCCAACTGCTGGCAAGGTGGATCGGCTCGGCAGTCGAGGCCTTGCCGCTAAGATCCTTGACCACGATGACGAAGCCCTGCTCAAGAAAGTCCGGGGCGACGAGTTTGGACTCGTCCACCGGAGCCGCCGGAGCCGCGGTCGTGCCAGCATTCATCGCGGCGCTTGCGCCCGATGCCACGGTGGCGGTGCTCACGCTCGGGTTCATCAGACCCGCGGCGGTCAATCGCTGCACGCGGTCCTTCCGCGCCGCGTCACGGTCTGTGATCACCCACAGCCCGCCGACGATCGCCACGGGTGCCAACAACCACGCCGTCAGAAAGACCTTGCTGTTCATTCGCATGTGCTCCGCTCACAAATAAAAGGCGTCGCGGGCACGGAGGAATCCGGCCCAGCATCAACTGTACCGCCGCCACGCGCCCGGCGCGGCTGCGAGTGACTTCGTCATCGATCCGCCGCCGGGTTCACTTCTTGGCGCTGGCAAGGTTCTTGGCCACCTCGCCCCAGTTCACAACGTTCCACCAGCCGGCGACATAGTCCGCACGCCGATTCTGGTACTTCAGGTAATACGCGTGCTCCCACACATCCAACCCCAGCAGCGGCGAGCCGCCACACCCGGCGATCGCCTGGCCCATCAGCGGGTTGTCCTGGTTCGGCGTCGAACAAATCTCGAGCTTTCCCGAGCCCTTGTTCCAGCACAGCCACGCCCAGCCGGAGCCAAACCGCTTCATCGAGGCGTCGGCGAACTGGGCCTTGAAGTTGTCGAAGGAACCGAAGGCGGCGCTGATCGCGTCGGCAAGTTCGCCCGTCGGCGCGCCGCCACCGCCCTCGCCCGCGGGGGCCATGGTGCGCCAGAAGAGCGAGTGGTTGACATGGCCGCCGGCGTTGTTGCGCACCGGGCCGCGCTTGTCGTCGGGAAGCTCTGCCAGACGAGCGATCATCTGCTCAGCGGTAAGGCTTGCCCACTGCGTGCCTTCGAGCGCCTTGTTGGCGTTGGTCACGTACGCCGCGTGGTGCTTCTGGCTGTGAATCTCCATCGTCTGTGCATCGATGAACGGTTCGAGCGCCGACAGGGGATACGGGAGCGTGGGGAGCGTGTATGTCATGGAGTGTGTCCTTGAGAGAGCCGGAGGATGACGCGCCGAAGCGCGAACGTGCGGACGATGCGTGATGCTACGCAGCGGTCTGAGTGGAACCGGGCCGAGCGGATGGGTGTCAAAGACCGAGGAATGGTGCTCGTTGCGAGGGAGCACGCGGCGAATGAGGCTGTGTGAAGGCTTGGGTGGACAGGGCTGGTGCGCACCGAACTCGGCTCGGAAGTCGGTGGCAGGGCGACGAGGAAGCCGAGCCTCCCGCGCGGCGGCGGCTGAATGACACGAACGTTATACGAACGCGAGATGCGACTGCTGGTTGGCGCCCCGCGCTGCTCAATGTGGTAACACAAACAGGCTCAGGCATCTTTCGTATTGTCACCCACCGCCATGGCCATATCTCACGCCTCACTGGACGGACAGGCGTTCGTCGCGCATATTGGCTCCCCGCCAGCTTCGTTGCTGAGTCGGTAAGTCAGGTCGATGGCCGAGCCGGTCGGAACGTACGAACCACGGACAGATCGATGATGTTCGACTTCTGATAGGTTTTCTGTAAGGGATTGCCTGAGAGCGTTTCCACCATGAGATGGGTCCCAGATCAGTCCGCGGGCTTGACATCAGCCCCCGGCCGATAAATGCCGCGGAGTTCAGCGTGTTGCGTTGGCATTTGGCCGCGGCGTACGTGATACTGATGGCCGGTTCTCTCGGACGTTTGTAGAAAACAAGGATTATTTGTTGAGTCTACCCATCTCCACTGAAACGTCGAGGCACGGATGAGCGTATAAAGAAACGGAGAAGAAATTCTCCCCGCGCAAGAATCGCAGGCGCTCTGCAAAGAACGTGTGAGCGATTGGTGAGTAGTTGACGGCGGCGGTGGGTTTGGCTCAACTTGTTCCGTGTCGTCGGAGGTGCAACTTCCGACGGGTGTCCAACGCGAGGTTTGTTTATTGATAGGATTTTGTTCGTATTTCAAATCAAGGTTCCAACGTGAGCTCGCCGAAGGCGGGCATATTGAAGAAGGCGCAAGCCGAAGCGTCCGCGATCCGTCTCAAATCAGGCTCTGCAAAGTCGTCCCGTCCGAACGAAGGGCATGTCGAGTTGAAGCCTCGGGTGACAAAAGGCAAGGCCAGAGCATCGAACCAACACATCGATCAGGAAGGCAGTTCCATGGAAGTTCCCTCAGTCATGCCGAAGTCTCAGCCCTCGCCGCTCGAGCAGCATCGACGCCGCAATCGCGTTGACTTCTCCGAGACCCCGGAAGTGAAGCCGGCGGTCGTCGCCAAGAGCGCCGGCAAAGCCGGCGCTCCGCCCAAGACGTCAAAGGTGAAGCGCACGCTGAGCCGCGAGGACGAGAAGCTCCTCAACACGATCCTCTCGTCGGAGCAGGACTTCATCGACTCGCCGGCCTTCTACGAGGCCGACGCGAAGAAGAAGATCTACGACGAGGCGCCGGAGATCCCCAAGCCGGACACCACATGGTACCACCCGGTGATGGACGATCTCTCGGGCCGCACGCGCACCATCAAGCACGCCCAGCAGGTGATCCTGACCGGCGCGCAGGAAAAGGTGTTGTTTCATCAGTTCAACTACGCCCGCTATCGCATCTGGAAGCTCCAGCAGGAGATCTGGACCACGCCGTCGCGCAAGCCCACGCCCGAGCAGGCCGAGGATGTGCTGCGCTGGTTCCGCATCTCGGATCTGATCCGCGAGCAGATCGCCAACACCAACCTCGCGCTGGTGCTGGCGATGGCCAAGCGCACCCGTATGAGCGAGGTCGACTTCGCGGATCTGGTCAGCGAGGGCAACATGGCACTGCTCCGCGCCGTTGACAAGTTCGACGCCGGCCGCGGGTACAAGTTCAGCACCTACGCCTGTCGAGCCATCCTCAAGGCCTTCTCGCGTCAGGGCATGAAGCTGAGCAAGTATCGCCAGCGGTTCCCGACGGACTTTGACCCCAAGCTCGAGCGGTCCAACTACCTCGAAACCAAGCGCACCAGCTTCGAGAAAGACGCCGCCGAAGAAGTTAAGCGCATCGTGATCGAGAACCGCGCCGAGCTCACCGAAGTCGAGCGCACGGTCATCGAGCACCGCTTCGGCCTCGAGCACGGCCAGGAATCCGAGAAGCCCATGACCCTGGAGCAGGTCGGCCAGATCATCGGCGTCACCAAGGAACGCGTCCGCCAGATCCAGAACAAGGCCATGGAAAAGATCCGCCTCGAACTGGAAGCCAACTTCCTCGGCAACAAGAAGGCCAAGGAAGCCATGGAAGCAGCCGCCGCGGCTCTGGGCGAAGTCGCCCAGCCCACGCTCGAAGAGCTCCTGAGCCGCAACTGAGTCTTCGAGCACCGTCACCGACCCCAACACGACTCCTCTGAGCGGGCGGCCCCCTTGGGCCGCTCGCTCGCTTTTTGGTCCGCGAAGCTTCCTTTCAACAAAGGGGGCGCGGCGAGTGCGATCGCCCAGATCGCGGAGGAACGGAGGGGAGCGGAGAGGTTCAGTGCGTCGTCGAGACCTTCCCGTCTCTTCGCCGCTTGAGGTCCGATCCGTTCTTCAACGAAGTGACGGAAGGGATGGAAGGAATGCGGGGGAGCTGGGATGCGATGAGAGTGCTGGGGATGGGAAGCGGGCGGTGACGCCAGGTCGAATGCGATGAGCTGGATCAACCAGTTGCACTTGCACAAGCCTTCAACCCGCTTCGGCTTCTGGTCTTTGGATCCTTCTTCCCTCTCTTCCATCACTTCGTTGAAAAAAAACGGTTCGCTGTCGTGCGCGTGAGAACTCGAAGAGGCCTTGGCGCCGCACTCAACCTCTCCGCTCCCCTCCGTTCCTCCGCGATCCAAGCCCCCGTACTCGCCGCAACCCTTGGATGAAAATCGTCGAAAGACCTTGACGCCGGACGATATTGATGTATATACATTGATATGCAGGAGTCCTTCCAGATCCCGTGTCTGTGTGCCGTGCTCCGCCGCG
Source organism: Phycisphaerales bacterium (assembly GCA_019747615.1). The sequence goes on along the minus strand of JAIEQQ010000725.1, from coordinate 5,085 downwards.
CCAGCCGCGCCGTGACCCGCGCGTACGAAGCGCGCCTCGAACCACTCGGCGTCACCGTCGCTCAGCACACCATCCTCCGCACCCTCCTCCACGCCGGGCCCCTCGCGCAGCACGCGCTGGCCGACCTGCTCGTGATGGACTCCACCACACTCACCCGCACGCTGTCGCCACTCAAATCCCGCGGCTGGATCAAACAGCAAGACACCGACGATCGCCGCGTGCGACGCTGGGCCCTCACCCGCTCCGGCCAAAACACCGTCGATCGCTGCACCGAAGCCTGGCAAGCATCCCAACGCGACTTCGCGGCACGCCTCGGCGAAACCGAGTGGAACACACTCAGAAAATCCCTCCACCGACTCGGAGACCTCGCAGTCGCCTAACCCACCCAAAGCCCAACGCACCCTCCGCGCCTCCCACCCCCTCACCTCCGCTCCCTCTTCCCTCCCTTCCCTCCCTTCGTTGAAAAACCAAAAACAACCAACCAACAACGCCGCGGCCCCCAACACACGCAGTCAACCTCTCCGCACCCCTCCGTCCCTCCGCGATCAGAGGCTCCGGTCAACCGCCTAGGCCTCCCCCGCATTCCTTCCATTCCTTCCCTCACTTCGTTGAAAGAACCGGCTTGCTGTCGTGCGCGTGATGATTCGAGAATGCCCCGACGCCGCACTCAACCTCTCGGCTCCCCTCCGTTCCTCCGCGACCCAAGCCCACCGCACTCGCCGCGACATTTCCATGTATATACAAGGATCCACCCGATGATCTACGCCGCCATCCGAATGCTCGTCGGCGACTCGTTCAAGTTCTACGCGCTGGTCTTCACCATCGCCTCGGTCACGTTCCTGATCTCGCAGCAGATCGGCATCTTCACCGGGCTCATGGTCCGCACCACCAGCCAGATCCGCGACGTCGGTGCCTCGATCTGGATCATGGACCCGTCCGTCCAGTACGTTGACGAGCTCCGCACCCTCCCCGACGGCGTCGTCGATCGCGTACGCTCCATCAGCTCCGTCGCCTCCGCCCACGGCCTCCACAAGGGCTTCACCCGCGCAATCGCCGGCCCCAACTTCCGTCAGTCGATCATCCTCGGCCTTGACGACCACACGCTCGCCGGCGCGCCGAAGTGGATGCTGCTCGGCTCCGCCGAAGACCTGCGAAAGCCCGACGCCATCATCATCGACGACCGCGGCTACGACTCGCTCTTTCCCGGTCAGGAACTCCGGCTCGGCGATTCGCTGGAGCTCAACGAGCGCCGGGCAACGATCGTGGGAATCTGCCGCGTGTCGCCGCCGTTTGCGACGTTTCCCGTCCTCTACGCGCGCCAGCAGACCGCCCGGAACTTCGTCGGTCGCGAGAGGAACTTTCTGACATTCGTGATCGCTGAGCCGCGCGAGGGCGTGCCGGTGGCCGAGGCGTGCGCGGACATCGAGCAGGCCACGGGTCTGCGCGCGATGGGCTGGCTGGAGTTCGCGTGGAAGACCGTCTGGTTCTACGTCGGCAACACCGGCATCCCCGTGAACTTCGGGATCACCATCTCGGTGGCCAGCATCGTCGGCGTGGTCATCACGGCACAAACCTTCCTGGTGTTCATCATGGAGAACACCAGAAACTTCGCCGCGATGAAGGCGATGGGCGCGGGGCAATGGCTGCTCACCAAGATGATCGGAGTCCAAGTGCTGCTGGTCGGCACGCTCGGGTTGGGCATCGGCCTGGGCACCTCAGCGCTGTTCTTCTGGGCGACCAAGGACGTCCCAAAGCTCCGCGACTTCCAGCTCTACATGGAAATCCTCGCCGGCACATCCGTGGCCATCATCGGCATCTCACTCCTCGCGGCATACCTCGGCGCACGCCGCATCAGCGCAATCCAGCCGGCGGTGGTGTTCAGGGCGTGATCCTTCAGGACTTTCTCAACGAAGGCAAGGAAGGGATGGAAGTGAGGCACGGGCGCTCGTGATTCGAGGCGGTTGACGGGAGGCTCTGATCGCGGAGGGCGCGGAGGGGAGCGGAGAGGTTGAGCGCGGGAGATTGGGCGCGCCGTTCTTCGAGGGTTAGCTTTGAGTTTTCAACGAAGTGCCGGAAGGAACCGAAGGTCGAAGTTACATTGGCGTCAGCGGCTTGCCGGTCCATGTGCTGAGCTTTGCGCCGATATCAGCGGATTGAGCGGGAGTATGCATGCCGCCGAACAATGGCCACGCCTCGGTCCCGTCCTGAAAGCGGACGATAAGCGTTGGCGCCAGCCTGTCCCAGCTCAGAGTCTTCACAGCTGCGGTTGGGCGGGCGGTTGAGCCGATTGAGAAGTACCCGCTGGAGACAATCGAACGCGGCCCGATGACCGTGAACCGGTCGATCGACATCGCCGCGCCCGGCAAGCCAAACACGAGCAAGCAGATCTTCCCCCAGCGTGTCGCTCGCTGCATATCCATCGCATTGATCGCATTTATCGCCTCGCAGTACTCGGAGTATGACCCCCATAGCGCCGCCCGAAGAACCCAATCGCTGAACTGCACTGCGATGGCCATCCCGAGGAGGAATGCCGGAGCGATGATGGACAGTTCAACATACGCGCGAACCACGATCGCACCGGGCTCTGCTCCAAAGCCCGCCCATGCGAACGCGAGGATCCCGATCAGCCAGCCAGCCGCGACGATGCCGACCGGCAGGATTACGAACGGAAGCGAGTAACCCGCGACGTTCCACCAGCGGTACCGCTCACGGAGTTCGTAGTTCGGACGAGCGCCGGGCTCAGACACGTACGGGAAGGTCGCCCGAAGAAAGTCGTCCAGCGCTTCGGCAAGATGTGCAGCGAGAGCATCCATCACTCAGATCGAACGGTCGATCGCATGCTGCGGCGCGACGAGCAACAGTTCGCTCCGTCCGCTCTTCAGTCCCTGTCTTCACTTCGTTGAAAAACATTTCAGGCCTAACCCGCACGAGAAAGCAAAAAGGTCCTGACATCGCCGTCAACCTCTCCGCTCCCCTCCGTCCCTCCGCGATCAGGACAATCTACCAACCACGAAGACTCAGCTCGTCGGCGGCTGCGTGCCGGCGATCGACTGGCGCATGTGCGTGTCGGCCTGCACGTTCTTCAGGCGGTAGTAATCCATGATGCCCAGGTTGCCCGAGCGGAAGCTCTCGGCGATCGCCTTGGGAATCTCCGCCTCGGCCAGCACGACCAGGGCCTTGTTCTCTTCGATCTGCGCCTTGTTTTCCTGCTCCAGCGCCATGGCCAGTGCGCGGCGTTTCTCGGCCTCGGCCTGGAAGCGGCTCTTGTCGGCCTGAGCCTGGGCCAACTCCAGTTGAGCGCCGATGTTCTCGCCCACATCGATATCGGCGATGTCGATCGACAGGATCTCGAAGGCGGTCCCAGCGTCGAGGCCGGACTTCATGACCGTCTTGCTGATCTCGTCGGGGTTCTCGAGCACGTTCTTGTGGTCGTTGGCCGAGCCGATCGTGCTGACAATGCCCTGACCGACACGAGCGATAATCGTCTCCTCCGTCGCGCCACCGATCAGGCGGGACAGGTTCGTACGGACGGTCACGCGAGCCTTCGCCTTGAGTTGGATGCCGTTCTTTGCCACCGCGTCGATGGTCGGACGCGGGCTACCCGGGCCGGGGCAATCGATCACCTTGGGGTTCACGCTGGTCTGCACCGCGTCAAAGATGTCTCGCCCGGCGAGGTCAATCGCGCGGGCCATGTCCCAACTCAGCGGGATCTTGGCACCCTGCGCCGCGATGAGCGCGCTGATCACCAGCGGCACCCGCCCGCCGGAAAGGAAATGCGTCTCGATCTGGGCCGTGGAGATGTCCAAACCGGCCTTGACCGCGCGAATGCGCGAATAGACGACCGTCTTGAGATCGACCTTCCGCAGGCGCATGCCGATCAGCTCAAACAGCGTCACGCGGGCGTTGGAGAACAGCGCCTGCACGTAGAGATTGATGAACTGGCCGACGATGAAGATACCAACGATCGCGACGAGCGCCGCGATGATGCCAAGTGCAATCCAGAATCCGATGGGCATGAAAGGCTCCCCTTGAAAGACTGTGCCCCCCATCCGCGATGGCCGCGGGCACAGGGCGGAGTATACGGACGCTCAACCGCCCGCGCACGCCCCGTCGGGCTTCACCCTCCCACAGTTCCTACTGGGGGAGGTGCCGCGCTTCGCGGCGGAGGGGGCAAGTCTTCGATCTCTTCGCGATCAAGCAATCGCCGTGGGTCGCGCCCCCTCCGGCTCGCGGACTCGCGACCTCCCCCGGTAGGAACCGGGTGAGGGCGAAATGATTTCAACAGGGCCGCCCCACGCCCCACGCCTTTTGAATCATCCGCACCCGCATGGACGATACCCTCCCAATGAGCGTAATGCATACCGGCGGAGTGGAGATCGACATGCGGGCTGACAAGGCGATCGCGTCCGAGACCAAACGCTGGCAGGCCGACGCCCCGCTGCTCGTCCGCGCCAAACACGTCTACATGATCGGCATCGGCGGCTGCGGCATGGCCGGCCTCGCCCGCATGCTCGCCTCGCGGGGCGGCCTCATCTCCGGCAGCGACAGCACCAAGCAGGAAACCACCGAGTCCCTCGAAGCCGAGGGCATCCGCGTCGGCTTTGATCAGAAGACCGAGTGGGTCCCCGAGGATTGCGACCTCGTCATCGCCTCCGCAGCGATCAAGGCGGATCACCCGCAAATGCTCGCCGCCGAACGCCGCGGCTTGCCCGTGCTCACCTACGCCGAGGCACTCGGCCGCAGCATGATCGGCCGCACCGGCGTCGCCATCGCCGGCACCCACGGCAAAAGCACCACCACCAGCATGCTCAGTTGCGTCCTCTCCGACGCCGGCCTCGCCCCCACCGCCATCGTCGGCGCAACCTGCGAGCAACTCGCCGGCTCCGCCGCGACGCCCGGCTCGCCCGGCCTCGGCTTCCGCCTCGGCGAAGAAGCCATCCCCGCCGGCAGCATGCGAAGCCAGCCCGGCATCGTCGTCGCCGAGGCCTGCGAGTTCAACCGCAGCTTTCACCACTTCCGCCCCAAACTCGCCTGCATCAACGCCGTCGAAGCCGACCACCTGGACATCTACGGCAGCCTCGACGA
>JAIEQQ010000616.1 GCA_019747615.1 Phycisphaerales bacterium | reverse complement strand
AGACGCCGCCAGATCTCCTCGAGTCGCTCTCCGAGGACGAGTTCTTCGACAGCGCTCTGGGCGCGATGATCACCAGTATCGCGTCCTGCCCGACACAGCCGGACGCCGAGGCGTGGAGCGACGCAATCATCGCTCTGGGCATGAGCCGCAAGAAGACCACCGTCGATCAGCTCGCGTCCATCTGGTCGGTGCAGAGCGTCGAGCGCAGCGAGGCCATGCGTCTGCTCGCCGCCCGCAGCACGCACGCGGACTCGTACCCGTCGGTCTGGCAGATCCTCGCGTCGGACCCGCGCGTGTGGTCGCCGGACTTTTCGAAGCGAGCCGCGGGCACGCTTCGCGGCGCAACACCCGGAAAGACCGATGCATGGCTGCTCTGGAGCGCGATCGAATCCGCATCGCGCCTGCTGCACCCCAGCAGCGCGGAGCTTTTCGACGAACTGATCAGCGCGTTGTTCCCCGATGGACCGACCGACAGCATTCGCAAGAGTCTTGACCGCATCCGGCTGCGTGCCGACATGCACAGGGAGTTTCAATCGTGAGCAAGCCGTCCAACGAATCGAGCACGTCCGTGTCGTCGATCATGCGTGAGACCGCCGAGAAGCAGTACGCCGCGGAGCTCGCGGCGCTCGCACGTCTCGACACACACGCTCGCCCGCCACGCTGGAACCTGTCTCCATGGTCGGTCGTGACATATCTCATGGGCGGCACGCTCAAGGACGGCACCGAGATCTCGGCGAAGTACGTCGGCAACAAGCGCATTATCGAGATCGCCGTCGCGACGCTCGCGACCGATCGCGCGTTGCTCCTGCTCGGCGTCCCCGGCACCGCCAAGAGCTGGGTGAGCGAGCATCTGGCCGCCGCGATCAGCGGCGATTCGACCCTGATGGTGCAGGGCACCGCCGGCACACCCGAAGAAGCGATCCGCTACGGCTGGAACTACGCGCTCCTGCTCGCAAAGGGGCCATCACGCGAGGCTCTGGTTCCCGGTCCGGTCCTGCGCGGCATGGCCGAAGGCAAGATCGTCCGCGTCGAAGAACTCACCCGCGTGCCCAGCGAAGTGCAGGACACGCTCATCACGATCCTCTCGGAAAAAACCCTGCCGATCCCCGAGCTGAACGAAGAGACCCGCGCCGTCAAGGGCTTCAACATCATCGCCAGCGCCAACGACCGCGATCGCGGCGTCAACGAACTCTCCAGCGCACTCAAACGCCGCTTCAACACCGTCGTACTCCCCGTGCCAGAGTCCATGGACGACGAGGTCAAGATCGTGCATCAGCGCGTCGGCCAGATGGGCAAAGCGCTCGAATTGCCCGGCGAGATTCCCGCGATGGAGGAGATCCGGCGCGTGGTCACAATCTTCCGCGAGCTGCGCGACGGCAAGTCGCTCGATGGCAAGAGCAAGCTCAAGAGCCCCTCGGGCACGATGAGCACCGCCGAAGCGATCAGCGTCGTCACCAGCGGCATGTCGCTCGCGTCACACTTCGGCGATGGCAAGGTCAAAGCCGCGGACGTTGCCAGCGGCATCATCGGCGCGATCGTCAAAGACCCCGTGCAGGACAAGGTCGTGATGCAGGAGTACCTGGAGACTGTGGTGAAGGAGCGAGACGGCTGGAAGGACCTCTATCGGGCGTGCAAGGAGGTTCTGTAGTGGACGAGCGGAACGGCTTGTTCGCGCTCGGGGCATGGCTTGGCGCCGTGCGAGATCGACTGCGAGCGGGGCGGCCTCCCTCGCCTGGGTGTACGCGTGGACGGTCTTCGAAGCGGTGGGCAATGGCGATCGAAACACACTTCAAGTCCTACGGCGTCCAGTGGCTCGCGTACAACCGCGGCTTGGACGATCCGAGATTCGAACCCGTCACCCTCCTGGACGAATACGTCACCGAGATCCACGCGCTCGCCCGCGGCAAGTTTTATGAGGAGGAACTGTGGTCCGAACTGTTGACCGTGGTCCCTTCGCCGCTGCCCCTGCCAGTCGCACACGACCTCGTCACTCGGAACATCGGAGTGACCTCGCTCGGCCATCGATACGAACACGAAGCGATACTCTGGCGGGTCGCGGATCAGGTGGTTGAGGCGGTCTACAACCTCGCGATTCGGCGATACGAGAACGAGCACGACGGGCCTGATCGTCTTGAGGAGATCTTCTATCAGTTTCCTTACTGGCTGGAGATCGGTGAGATGCTCGCCTATCGAAGCGCTGGCACACCCGAGAAACTTGAGTGGTTTGTCGCGAGGATGAAAGAGCACAAGCTGCCGCTCGATCAGCCTCGTCGTGAGAGCCACTGGAATCCGGAGTTTCGCGAGTTGATGCTGAAGAGCGAGGGCACGCAATGAGCGACAAGCTCCACATCCTCGGCATCCGACACCACGGCCCCGGCTCCGCCCGCATGGTGCTGCGCGCTCTCTCGGCCATTAAGCCCGACGCCGTGCTGATCGAGGGCCCGCCGGACGCCGCGGACATTCTCCCACTGGCCGCCGACCCCGCGATGGTCCCGCCGGTCGCGCTGCTCATCTACGACCCGGCTGTGCCCTCCGACGCATCGTTCTATCCCTTCGCCGACTTCTCACCAGAGTGGCAGGCGATCCGCTGGGGCCTTTCGAACAAGGCCGAGGTGCGCTTCATCGACCTGCCGCACACGCTCCGCAAGGCCCGGGTCAAGGACCGCGCGAGCACAAAGATCGATCCGGATCCAGAGCCAGAGCCGGAGTCGGATTTGGACGACGAGACTTCGACAGCCGCCGAATCACCGAGTGAGCAACCGACCGCCGCGCCCCTCGATCCGCTCGACGCCCTCGCCCACGCCGCGGGCTTTTCCGACGGCGAGGCGTGGTGGGGCCGGTTGATCGAAGAGCGCCGGGGCGACGACAACCCGCTCGATGTCTTCAGTGCCATCGGCGAGGCCATGGGCTCGACCCGCGCCGAGCTGGGGCCGACGCCACGCGATCCTGACGAGCCCGCGCGCGAGGCGCACATGCGCAAGTCCATTCGCGCCGCGATGAAAGAAGGCTACGAACGCATCGCGGTCATCTGCGGCGCATGGCACGCGCCGGTCCTCACCGCCGCGGCCATCAAGGGCATCACCTCCAAAGCCGACGACGAGGTTCTCAAGGCCCTGCCCAAACGCAAGACCGACGCGACATGGGTGCCATGGACGTACGACCGGCTCTCGTTTCAGTCCGGCTACGGCGCCGGCGTCGCGAGCCCCGGCTGGTACGAGCACCTCTGGCTGCACCAGCACGAGATCTCCGCCCGCTGGATGACCAAGGTCGCCCGATTCATGCGAGAGGAAGATCTCGACGCATCGCCCGCGAGCGTCATCGAGTCCGTGCGCCTCGCCGAATCGCTCGCGTCGCTTCGAGAACGCTCCGTCGTCGGCCTTGACGAACTCTCCGAAGCAACCCTCTCAATCCTCTGCCACGGCAACCCGCTGCCGATGCGAGTGATCGAACAGAAGCTCATCCTCGGCCGCCGTCTGGGCACGATTTCCGAGAACGCGCCCAGCGTCCCGCTCCAGCGAGACATCGCTGCGCAGCAGAAGTCGCTGCGCATGAAAATCTCCGCCGACGACACCGAGCTCGATCTCGATCAGCGCAAGGAGATCGATCTTGCCCGCAGCCGTCTGCTCCATCGCCTCGCGATCCTGAATGTCCCCTGGGGCGTGCGCGCCGCGGACCAGAAGCAGCGAGCCAGCACCTTCCACGAGGTCTGGAAGCTGCAATGGAAGCCCGAGTTCGCAATCGCCGTCATCGAGGCCGCACGCTGGGGAAACACCGTCGCCGACGCAGCCGCCGCGTGCGTGCAGGATCAGGCGCAGAACGCACAGGAGCTCTCAGAACTTGCGGAGCTCCTGGATCATGTGATGCTCGCGGACTTGCCCGGCGCGATACAGACGCTGGTCGCGCGGATCCAGTCGCTCTCAGCAGTCAGCGCGAGCATCGGCTCGCTGATGGACGCACTGCCGCCGCTGGCACAGATCCTCCGCTACGGCAACGTTCGCAAGACCGACGCGGCGCTTGTCGAGCCGCTGGTCGATGGCTTGCTCGCGCGAATCTGTGCCGGCCTTCTCCCTGCCTGCGGATCGCTCGACGATGACGCCGCCGCGACGATGTTCAACCGAATCAACGCCGTCTCCGCGGCCCTCAACACCCTCAAGAAGCCCGAGTTCGTCGAGCCATGGCAGGCCGAACTCCGCAAGCTCGGCGACTCAACGATCCACGGCCTCGTCGCCGGGCGTTCCTGGCGCATCCTCGTCGATGCCCACGCCTGCGACACTGACCTCGCGGCAACACGCATCGCCTTCGCACTCTCCCCCGGCAACGATCCGGCACACTCATCCGCATGGGTTGAAGGCTTCGTCAGCGGCTCCGGCGCCGTGCTCGTCCATGACCAGCGACTGCTGGCGATCATCGATGCGTGGGTGTGCTCCCTTGCCGATGCCACCTTCGAGCAAGTCTGCCCGATCGCGCGCCGCACGTTCTCGACCTTTGAGAAGCCCGAGCGCCGCATGATCGGTGAGAATCTCAAGCGGGGGCGAGCCGCCGCCACAAGCATCGGCGCGACCAGCGAAGAGGATTACGACCACGCCCGTGGTCAACTCGTTGACCCCGTGTTGAAGCTGATCCTCGGGGACCAGATGCCATGAACCACACGCCCTCGCCCAGCTCGCAAAGCGCACCACCCGCGCCCGTCCCGCAAGCAACAGCGCCGCTCACGCCGGCCGACCACCCTTCTGTGGATGGCCAGACACGCCTCAAGCGCTGGCGTTTGCTGCTCGGCGGTGACGAAGCCGACGGCACCGGCGTCAATCTCGATTCGCGCTCGCTGGCGATGGACAAGGTGATGGCCATGCTCTATGAGCAGCCCTCTGACAGCCGGCGCGCCGGTCTGGGTGCATCCGCACCGACCGCGGCACGCTGGCTCGGCGATATCCGCGAGTACTTCCCAAGCTCCGTCGTCCGCATCATGCAAAAGGACGCGATCGACCGACTCGGAATGCAGCGCCTGCTGCTCGAGCCCGAGATGCTCAGCACCGTGCAGCCGGATATCCATCTGGTCACGACCCTGATGTCACTCTCGGGCGTCATCCCACAGAAGGCCAAGGCCACCGCACGCGAGATCGTCCGTCGTGTCGTGGATGATCTCAAGCGCCGCCTCGATTCGCCGATGCGCTCCGCAGTCGCCGGCGCACTCAAGCGATCAACACGAACGCGCCGCCCACGCCACAACGAGATCGACTGGAACCGCACGATCCGCGCCAATCTCCGGCACTATCAAGCCGAGTACCAGACCATCGTTCCCGAATCACGCATCGGTTACGGCCGCAAGCGCAACCAGCTCCGCACCATCATCGTCTGCATCGACCAGTCCGGCTCGATGGGCCAATCAGTCGTGTACTCCGGCGTCTTCGGGGCCGTCCTGGCGTCGATCCCCGCCATCCGCACGCACGTGGTGACCTTTGACACCAGCGTCGTTGATCTCACCGAGAAGATGACCGACCCCGTCGACGTGCTGATGGGCGTCCAGCTCGGCGGCGGCACCGACATCAACCGCGCGCTGGCGTACTGCCAAGGGTTGATCACACGCCCGCGCGACACCATCTTCGTCCTCGTCACGGATCTGTACGAGGGGGGGAACAACGCGGAGATGCTCAAGCGAGCCGCCTCGATCGCGGCCTCCGGCGTGCGCATGGTCACCCTCCTCTCGCTCGGCGACTCCGGCACCCCCAGCTTCGACGAAAAGAACGCCGCGGCGTTCGCCAACTTCGGCGTGCCGAGCTTCGCGTGTACGCCCGACAAGTTCCCCGAGTTGATGGCCGCCGCGATCAACGGCACCGATCTCGGCCAATGGGCTTCGCAAGCAGGCATGACGACCCAACGCAAGCGCGCCGAGTGAAGCACCTGCACGCCGGTGATCACGCGCCGGTGTACCGCCTCGCTCACGCCCCGCGCAGCGCCCCGACCACGACGCCGCCGTCGTCCTCAACGCGCGCGTCAACGCCGAACGCCTCGAGCGTGCGAAGGTTCGTTCGCGAGTGCTCCGTCAGCGGCACCGTCGCATATCGCCCGCCGCCAAGGACCGCCAGCGGCACCATCAGTTGATCCGCAAGGTACGGCCCGACGGCGCTCGGCTGCGCCAAGTAGCGAGACACCTCGTTCGCCAACGTGTTCGCCACCGCCTCGGCGCTGCGACCCACCGCGCCAATCTCACAGAACAGCTCAGTGATGTTGCCGAAGGGCACCTCGACAAACACCGCGTTGCCCGGGCCGATCGGCCGCTCAACGCGGCGCACGTGCAGGTTCTCCGTCGCGATGCCGAGCCGATCGCGCAGCACCGCCAGCTCGCGATCCGCGATATCCTCCGGCAGCTGCGACATGATCGCCGTCGCGCTCAGCGCCGAAGCCTCACCACGCTCATCGATCTCAATCGCCCGCGGCTGTCGCGTCGGCTCGATTTCCACAACCACGCGCCCGCCCCCGGCGGGATAGAAGCCATGGCGATCCAGCCGCGCCCGCACCACCACGCCGCTGCGGCACAGCAGCGGCAGCAGCACGCGCGCGAAGAACTCATACGACGGGGCCATGCCGTTGTGCGTCCCACCCTCGACGATCACCACCGACGGCTCGGACGCGCGCATCAGCGCCGGCAGGATCGCCTGGAGCACGAGCATCGTGCCGCCGGCTGTTCCGATCGGGAAGTGATACTCGCCGCCACGAATCAGCCGCGGCGTAAAGGTGATCTCGCGCGAGCCGACCTCAGCACTCGTGACAACGCCGCCGCTGATCGCCGCCGCCGCGTTCACGCACGTCAAGTGCTGACGCATCAGGCCCGGGCGCGCCCGCCCGGCACGGATGTTCTGCATCCGAAACGCCCGCCCCGTGGCCATCGAGAGCGCGAGTGACGACCGCAGAATCTGACCACCGCCCTCGCCCTGTGAACCGTCAATCGTGATCATGGGTCTGTTCCAATCGTGCGCCCGCTGCGAGCCCGAGTCCAGAGTCAATCGATCAATGTAAAGGTGCCAATCTGAAGTGTGAGTTGTCGCGGGTGTGCCGAGCAACCTGCACAAGGCCATCCGTCAACGCACAGCGTGGGGCTCCGACCCGACGGGCTCAACCGCTTGCGTCCGCGATCCATCGGCACCGGCAACACGGTGCCAGTGCTCCCGGGTGATCCGGTTGATCAGCGTCGCCGGCGTCGGCTTGGCGGTCGCCATCACCTCGCTCACGATGTCGTGACGCGACGCGACATTCGGGAACACGCGGTCCACGTAGTCCGTGGCCCACTGCCGATCCAGCAGCGGAAGCACGACGTGCAGATCGACGCGCCCCGGCCGGATGAGCGCCGGGTCCAGCCGATCAACATGGTTCGTCGTCATGACCAGGATCCGCCCGTTGTGGGCCGCCAGCACGCCGTCGATGCAGTTCAGGAATCCCGAGAACGACACGCCGCTGGCGTCCTCGCCCTTGCGCTGACGGAACGCGCAGTCAACGTCCTCGATCAGCACGATCGCCTGATCGACGATGTTGCTGAACGCGTCCAGCAGATCGTGATCGCTATCGATGTCCGCTAGCGTGATGACCACGATCGGCAGTCCCAGCCGCGTCGCCAGTGCGTGCGCCAGTGAGGTCTTCCCTGTTCCCGGCTCACCCGAGAGCAACAGCCCCATCCGCCAGGGCAAGCCCACACGCGCGTACTGATCCTGGGCCTTGCAGAACTGATCGATCCGCCCCGCGATCGAATCGAACATCTCACGGGGCAAGCACAGCGACTCCGCTGACCGCTTCGGCAGCGACAGCTTCGTCGCGCTGCCGTACTTGTTCACCACATGAACGAGCTGACGGTCACGAAGCACATTCGCCCGTACCGCCGCCTCCGCCGCCAGACGCCGAACGTCCGCCGCTGTGCCGAACAGGATCTCCACATCGATGATGAACGTCTCGGCGAACGGCTGCCGCTTCGCCGCCGGTTGATCACGCCGCACGCTCACGCGGCACCACAAGCCGCACGGGCGCGCGATGAAATCGTCCGTGCCCGCCGTGAGCACGTTGAGCGACGACACGCTCGTGTCCTCGTGCCGGATCTGACGCAGCTCCAGCGTGCGCGGCCCGCCACGCCGCACCGCGCTTTCGGTCAACAACACAAGCCACGCGTCGTAATGCGGATGCGTGTCGCGAATCTCGATCACGCGCGTCGTCCACAACCGGATGGTGTCGAACACACGACCCGGCAGCTCACGCGCCTGATACCCAAGCCAGCCAACAACCATCAGGGCAACGCCGCCCTGCATGATCTGGCTCTGTTGAAAGATGCTGAACATGTCTGAGATCATGAAATGAGTCCATGGAGCGTCCGCCGCCGAGTTTCGACGGTGGGCGCGGGGTGCGCGAAACCAACATTGGCGATCGCCTGAACAGCATCCGCCTTAGTGGTGACAGCCATCAATGGCCGACCACGAAGGACGGATCGTCAGCGGACCGCTGAAAACAGCGGGAGTGTGGAGATGAATAGGGAGAAAAGTGGGGTGCCCAGCCGGCGACTCGCCAGCCAAGCGGCGACGGGTCACAGGCCGAGATGAATACTTGTGAGCATACGGAGGACTCCTGTCGGGTCGAGAGTATTGATCACGAAATGTCCACGGTCAAGAAGAACGACGAGTCCTTCATCAATATTGTGAACCAACGCCCACTCAGTCATCCGCCTTGTCGCCGTCCTTGATCACGAATCGGGCACGAAGTCGCGCCACCTCGCTGGCCAGCCCCGCCATCTTGACGCTCGACAGCACTTCTTCAAAGTCCTTGTACGCGCGGGGCGCCTCGTCGCGAGGATACTGGCGGCAGTTGGTCAGGATGTCGGCCTTGTCGAAGCTCCGATCGATCTGCTCCTGGTCCAGTGACTTGTTCGCCGCCGTGCGGCTCATGCGTCGGCCCGCGCCGTGGTTCACGCTATAGCACGAGAGCGCCGCCCCCGCTTCGGCCACCATGACGCTCGATCCGTCCTGCGGGTTCCCCGGTAGCAAGATCGGGTGCCCGGTGTCCGCGAACGGTGTGCCCTTGAGCGCGTGATGGCCCGCCGGGAACGCGCGCGTCGCGCCCTTTCGGTGGACCCACGCCGGCTGATTCCGCACGATCTCCTGTCGGGCGATGTTGTGGCTGATGAAGTACACAAGCGACCCCTTCACACCGGGCATGACCTCCTGGAACGCTTCGAGCACCAGCGCGTTGATCAGCATGTGGTTCACCGTCGCGAAGTTTGCGCCCAGCGACATGTCATCGATGTACGCGTTTGCCTCCGGCGATCCCAGCGGCGCGTGCACCATGTGCTTGTCGCCGCCGGGCAGCGGGATGCCCCAATCGCTGAACTTCTTCTGCATCGCCTTGAACTGCCCCTCGGCCAGCATCGCGCCCCAGCCGCGTGAGCCGCAGTGCGAGAGGAACGCAACGTGCTTGTCGCGCAGGCCAAAGACCTCGGCCGTCGCACGCGCTCGCTCGTCCTCTTGCACCTCCACAATCTCACACTCGCCGAAGTGATTGCCACCGCCGTAGCTTCCGAGCTGGCTGATCTTGGACCGGAACACGCCCGCCGCGTTGTCGCCGCTGGTCAACAGCTCCAGCCGCGTGCGCAGCGCATCGACCGTGCCGTCGTGCCCGGTGTGCGAGCTGTCCTCGCAGCGCTGCGCCCACTCGACGGGGATTCCCAGCTCGCTGAGCACACCCGCCGACGCACCCTCGGTCACCGCGCGCCGGCCCAGTTCGACGTCAACAAACCGCCCGCGTCGAGCCTGGCGATAGCCGAGCCCCGCGCCCGTCGGCGTCCGCTCCAGGATCGCCTCGATCAGCGCGCGCCGAGTCTTCTTGTCCTTCATCTGGCTCTCGGGAATATCCATCTGAAGCAGGCTCATGCTGCACTTGATGTCCACACCCACCGGCCCCGGGTAGATGTGCGTCGGCGAGACCAGCACACAGCCAATCGGCGCGCCATACCCGGCGTGCGCATCGGGGTTCAGGACGATGTCCGTCACACCCGGCGCCATGCGCGTGTTGAGCGCCTGCTTGATGCACAGATCGTCAAAGCTGTTGCGAATCGTCTCCGTCCCGATCACCGTGATCGGCGAGACTTTGCCGTCGGCAACCGGCATAATCGCCGTCGCCTCGCCCGTCGCAATGAACCGCGGCGTGCGCCCGCCGCTCGTGGGCTGGCCCTGGCCTTCGGTCGTGGTCGTGTTCCCAGTATCCATATTCATCCCTTCAACTTCTCTGATGACTCTTGCAATCCGTTCCGTGACAACGCATCGATCTTAAACGACAAAGGTGAGGAGACGATTCTGATGCTCTACCAGGCTGAGCTACGCGACTCGCCGTTTCCGGCGCCCCGCGGCGGGGCTCGAACCCGCGACCTTCAGGTTAGATGTAGTCCCCTCGGCATTCGTTCAAGATCGACACATCGTCGCAACTCCAAAAGATGTGTCCACAAGAAGCGACCCAGGGAGGACTCGAACCTCCGACCGCCGCATTCGTAGTGCGGTGCTCTATCCATCTGAGCTACCAGACCATGCGTCTGTCGTGCCAGCGCTCGGTGCGTGGCGGATCCCGATGACAAGAGTGTGATGAGACCATTTCCTGCTCTACCACTGAGCTACGGCCCCACGCGATTTGAAGCGGAGCCGGCGGGATTCGAACCTGCGACCTGGAGCTGGTTGAAGCTGTAGTCCCATCGAGCATTCATCGAGAACCGTCACGAACCGAGGCACGAAACAGGGTGGGGTGGGGTGTGGGAGTTGGGGGGTTGGGCTCGCGGCAGCGACGAGGCTGACGAGAGCCGGACCCAAGCCGACGAGGAACATCAAG
Organism: Phycisphaerales bacterium; assembly: GCA_019747615.1. The sequence goes on along the minus strand of JAIEQQ010000616.1, from coordinate 3,749 downwards.
ACGCAAAACATTGCATTGTTGTAGTCCTGATTGCATTCGGCCCGGGCCCGGCGCTCATCACTCGCGCAGAGTCTTCACTGCCCAACGTTCCACTTCCCCCTTCCTCCGCCGTGGGGCCTCTTGCGAGCATCCCCACGGCGGAGGGTCCACCATCTCCACGCATCAACTCATCAGATCGTCTCCTTCTCGATCACGCCCACCCAGTGACCCGGGTTGAGCGTGTTGTTGTTGAACTCCGCGATCACACTGAACACCGAGTCGGCAAACCCACCGATGTTCAGGATGTCGCCTCCGCCCGGCGTCTGCGTCGTGCCCGCCGGCTGCACGTCCAAACACACGAGCTTCGCCCGCGGGTTGCGGCGCTTGAAGTCTGCCCACTCCGCAACCGTCGCCGTCATCTGCCCACGCGCCCCGCCGATCCACGACTCGTTATCCGAGACATAGATGATGAGGTCCCCCTTGGCCTTCTGCTTGTTCAAGAAGGCCAGCGGTGCCGCGCAGTTCGTCCCGCCCGATGGCAGGCTCGCCAGCGTCTTGGCGTTCGTCATCACACTGTCCCGAGGGTTGAGCTTGACGTCGATCACCTTGTCAGCGAACGGCACGATCCCAGCGTCCGGGTTCTTCCGCACCAGCGCCGCGGCCACCAAGGCCGCGACATCGATGCACCGCACCTTGCTCGTCGAGCCCTTGCGGACCCCGGTGACCGGTGACTGCATCGAACCCGACACGTCCGGGAAGACCCAAACCTTCCCGTTGATCGCCGGCACGTTGCCGATCGCGATCTCCATCGCATCCTGGAGAGCGTTCGCGATTGCACCGGGAACGTTGCTCCCGATGTTCATGAACGCCGCCATCAGCTGATACGGAAAGACCCGTGCCTTCGCGATCGCCACAGGATCGCGCAGCGTGCTCGCCGCCTGGTTGACCGCGTACTCGCTCTCGAAGACGCCGTGACGAGCAAACGTGTTCAGGTTCATCCGCAGGCTCTGCCAAGACGCCTTTTGCGCGAGCGTCTTCCAATGCCGCGGCTGAAGCGGGAGGCCGGTCAACATTTCCATCGGCACGTCAGGCAGTTCCATCTCGCTGAACTTCGCACGCGTTGCCTTGAACCCTTCGAACGACTTCACGAGATCCGGTAGCGCGTCGGCGTCGTACGCCTTGCCAAGCAGATACCCATAGAGCGCCGCCCGCGGTGCCGTCGCCGGCTTGGGGTGGACCATACGGATGACATCCGCCAGCGACGGGTCGTTGCCGACCGAGCCGCGGAAGATCTGCTGATCCGAGCGGTTGTCCAGCCACTGGAGCACCAGCCGCTTGGGCAGCGTCCCGAGGCTCTTACGCCCCACGACACCCGATCGCATGATCTGCACAAACGTGCGGAGCATCTTCGGGTTGTCGATCACGCGATCGAACACCTCGGCCATCAGCCCGGGCGAACGCACGCTGAGCAACGCCACCAGCAACGCCGGCGTGTCCTTCATGTGCGCCTTGGATCGCGCGTACAGCGCGACCTTGGCCACGAACTCGGGCTCCACCTTTGAAGCCAGCTCGAGCATCTTCGTCAGTTGCTCGCCCGCATCGGCGTAGAACGTCGAGTTCAAGCACCCAGTCGCGGCGTACTGCGCCAGCGCCTCCTTCGGTGGCAACTCATACGCCACGCCGCCCGCCGCGTTGTGCGTGGTCGCCGGCGGAAGGAAGCTCCCAACGATCGAAGAGAAGATTGACTTGTTCGCCATAAGGCACCTCAAACATCCCGCGGCACACGCCGCAGGGGCGGGGGGGGCATCTCGCGACACATGCCGCGAGCAACACGACCGCTAAAGCACGCCCTGTGCCACAGCCAAAAACGTCGCCATTGACCCAAAAACCCACATTTCATCCACCAACGCCCGACCACGCATATACTCATGGATAAGTCGTATCCCATAGGATCTGAGTATGAAACGCGTCGCCTTCGGGCTCCTCGGCACCACCCTCGACACCGGCCGCTCTCCCAACCGTTGGGAGCGCTGGCGGCCCACCATCTCACTCTGCCAGCACGACGACCTGAAGATCGATCGCTTCGAGCTGCTCTACCCGCGCATGGGCACCTCGCTCGCCCGCCTCGTCAAAGACGACATCGCCCTCATCTCGCCCGAGACCGAAGTGCGCCTCCATCTCGTGGACCCGCGCGACCCCTGGGACTTCGAAGAGGTCTACACCGCCCTCCACGATTTCGCCTCCGGCTACACCTTTGATCGCGAGCGCGAGGAATACCTCGTCCACATCACCACCGGCACCCACGTCGCGCAGATCTGCCTCTTCCTTCTCACCGAGACGCGCCGATTCCCCGCGAAGCTCGTCCAGAGCAGCCCAAACGTCGCCACCAGCAACCCCACCGGCGAATACCGCGTCATCGACCTCGATCTCTCCAAATACGAGTCGATCGCCGCACGCTTCAAGCGCGAGTTCACCGACAACATCGCCGGCCTCAAGTCCGGCATCGCCACCCGAAACGTCGCCTTCAACCGCCTAATCGAAGAGCTCGAGCACGTCGCGGCCAACGCCGTCGATCCCCTCCTGCTCACCGGCCCCACCGGCGCCGGTAAAAGCCAGCTCGCTCGCCGGATCTACGAACTCAAAAAACACCGCCACCAGATCGAGGGCGCTTTCGTCGAAGTCAACTGCGCCACGCTGCGTGGCGACGCCGCGATGTCCGCGCTCTTCGGTCACAAGAAGGGCGCGTTCACCGGCGCCACCACCGATCGCCCCGGCCTCCTCCGCGCCGCCGATGGCGGCCTCTTGTTCCTTGACGAGATCGGCGAGCTCGGCCGCGATGAGCAGGCGATGCTCCTTCGCGCGCTTGAGGAAAAGCGATTCCTCCCGCTCGGAGCCGACACCGAGTCTTCCAGCAACTTTCAGCTCATCGCCGGCACGAATCGCGACCTGCTGCAGCGAGTCAGCGAGGGGCTCTTCCGCGACGATCTCTTGGCCCGCATCAATCTCTGGACGTTCCGGCTCCCGGCGCTCAAGGATCGGCGCGAGGACATTGAGCCCAACATCGAGTACGAGCTCGATCAGTTCGCCAAGCGTGCCGGCCGCGCCGTGCGATTCAGCACCGAGGCTCGCGACGCGTTCACGCGTTTCGCAAACTCCCCCGTAGCGACCTGGGCCGGGAACTTCCGCGATCTCGCCGCCGCGATCACGCGCATGGCCACGCTCTCACCCGCCGGCCGAATCACCGTCGAAGTCGCCGAGGCCGAGATCGCCCGCCTCACCACCGCCTGGTCCACGCATGAGCACGGCACCACCGGCACGAGCAACGACGCGTGCCTCTCGGTCCTCGGCAAGGATCGCGCAAACGAACTCGACCGCTTCGATCGCGTGCAACTGTCCGACGTACTCACCGTCTGCCGCGCCGCGCGATCGCTCTCCGACGCGGGCCGGCAGCTCTTCGCCGAGTCGCGCAAGAAGAAATCCAGCGGCAACGACGCCGATCGCCTCCGCAAGTACCTCGCGCGCTTCGGCCTCGCTTGGGCCGACGTGAGCCAAGGCGCTGAGAAACCCCCACCCTGAGGCCCCGCTTCACCCGCGGCCAAACCCGCTCCGCCGACTTCGTCGAACCGCTCGATCAGCCCGCTATCCTGCCAATCTTGGCGATCCCTTCCGCCCGCGGCCCCCCCGTACCCCCGCCGCGCTGTTGCCCAAACTCCACGGAGTCACCCATGCCCTCTTCGATCACCATGTCCGCCGGCAAGCTCAACGTCCCC
>JAIEQQ010000741.1 GCA_019747615.1 Phycisphaerales bacterium | reverse complement strand
GCGAAGCATCGCGCCGAGAACCAAAGCCAACGCGCACTTGCCGGAGGAAGACGAACATGACGCTCCTGGACATTCTCAAAGCGGCGATGGAAGCCGAGGCGTCGGACATTCACATGGTGGCGGGGCACCCGCCGGTGATGCGAGTGCACACCGTGATGACGCCGATGGACATGCCGCTGCTGAGCAACGAGACGCTCATGCAGTTCCTTGAGACGATGGCCAACAAGGATGCACAGGGGCGGTTCGCCGCGAATAAGGACGCGGACTTCAGCTACTACGCGGAGGGTTTGGCACGCTATCGCGTGAACGTCCACATGCAGAAGGGCTCGCTGGGCTTCGCGATGCGCGTGGTCAAGACGAAGGTGCCGCCGCTGGAGAAGCTGAACCTGCCGGAGGTGATCACGCGGCTGACGTATCTGCCGCGCGGGCTTGTGCTGGTGACGGGCGATACCGGCTCGGGCAAGAGCACGACGCTGGCGGCGATGATCCAGAGCATGAACGAGCGGTACAGCAAGCACATCATCACGCTCGAGGACCCGGTGGAGTACACGTTCAACAGCGACCGCTCGCTGATCGAGCAGCGCGAACTGGGCAGCGACATGCCGAGCTTTTCCAGTGCGCTCAAGCACGCGCTGCGTCAGGACCCGGACATCGTGCTGGTCGGTGAAATGCGCGACCTGGACACGACGCAGCTGGCGATCACCGCCGCCGAGACGGGCCACTTGGTGCTCAGCACGCTGCACACTTGCAGCGCCGCCCAGACGGTCGAGCGCATCATCGACATGTACCCCGCGAACCAGCAGAACCAGATCCGCGCGATGCTGAGCAACACGCTGCAGGCGGTGGTAAGCCAGACGCTCTTCAGCCGCATCGACAAGGTGGGCATGTGCCCCGCAGTTGAGGTGCTGCTGTGTACTCCGGCGGTGCGGAACCTGATCCGCGAGAACCGGACGTTCGAGATTCCGAACGTGATCGAGACGAGCCGGGCGATGGGCATGCAGACGCTGGATCGGAGCATCTCGGAGTTGTATTTCAACGGGATGATCAGCCGCGATGATGCGATTGCCAGCGCGAACATGCCCGACAAGCTGGACCGCATGCTCGCGGCGTGAGCCCAGAGGAATCAGGCGGAGCCGTCACGGAGTGACGGGCCACGCGGAGACAAGGCAGCCGGCCACGGAGTGGCCGGCCCACCCGAAGGCTCATCCGAAGACACTGACCCGGTCAACCACGAGAACGCACCATGCCGCAGTACAGGTATCAGACACGTAATAACTCGGGGCAGGTGCAGTCCGGCGTGGTCGTGGCCGACACGATCTCGACGGCGGCGCAGATCCTCCGCAATCAGGGCGTTCACGTGCTGTCGGTCAACCCGATGGGCGCGGAGGAAACGCGTGCAAAGTGGCTCGCGAAGTTCGCGGAGTTGAACGCGGGTCGCCCGCGGGCGACGCACGTCTTGGACTTCACGACGCAGCTTGCGGTCATGCTGCGAGCGGGCATCAACCTTCGGGCGGCGCTGGAGGGCATCGGCGATCAGACCACGCACGTGGGTTTCAAAAAAGTCATCAACAGTCTGAAGGCCGATGTCGAGAGTGGTAAGCAGTTCAGCCAGGCCTTGCAGAAGTACCCCAAGCTCTTCGGCCCGCTGTATATCCACATGGTGCGTGCGTCGGAGATGGCCGGTAACTTCAGCCAGATGCTCGACCGCATCGCGGGGTACATCGGTCAGGAGATCGAGACGCGGAAGATGGTCATCGGCGCTGCGATCTACCCCGGCGTGATCGGAACGATGGCAGTGGGCGTGACGGTCTTCTTGCTCACGTTCGTGCTTCCGAAGTTCAAGAGCGTGTTCCAGGGCAAGGAGGACGCGCTGCCTTGGGCGACGACGTTCCTGCTGGGCCTCTCGGATCTGATGGTCGAACGCTGGCCGTTCATCGTCGGCGCGCTCTTTGCGATCGCCGGCGGCTTCTACGCCTTCGCCCGCACCGAGGTCGGCTCTTTCTGGATCGACAAGTCCAAGCTCTCGATCCCGATCATGCGCGGCATGTTCCGCTCGCTCTACATCTCGCGATCGCTGCAGACCATGGGCCAGCTTGTGAACGCTGGCGTGCCGATGCTGGACGTCTTGCAGATTACCGGCGATGTCTCGGGCAATAAGCTCTACGAGCGACTCTGGATGAGCGTGCAGGCGTCGGTCAAGACCGGCAAGAAGATCAGCGGAATGCTGTTCAAGAGCAAGCTGCTGCCGCAGGCGGTGGTGCAGATGATCTCCGCCGGTGAGGAGTCCGGTAAGCTCGGCGAGGTGCTGGACGAGATCAGCGCGTACTACGCCAAGCAGCTCAAAGACCAGATCAGGGCGGTGACGAGCATGATCGAACCGATCATGATCGTGCTTATGGGGTCTGTCGTCGGGTTTATCGCGATGGCGATCATTCTGCCCATCTTCAAGATGAGCCAGATCGTGAAATGAATTGGATGGTTGATCGGATGGCGGCGAGCCGCCGCCGGAGGACGGGAGTGAACCACGATGTCTGCGCAACCACCTGAACAGCGACGGCGCGAGTCGGCCAATCTCACGCGGGCGATGCGTCCGCGCCGCGAGCCCGGGGCCCGGCGTGGCTTCACGCTGCTCGAGTCAGCGCTGGCGACCGTGATTATCGGCGTGGGTGTGCTGGCGCTGGTCGAGGCGCAGCAGACGTTCACGCGGAGCAATGGATACTCGACGAGCTCGGCGACGGCGACGCACCTGGCCAACGAGCTGCGGGAGCGGATGCGGTGGCTGCCGCGCCATGACCCGGTGACGGGGTTGTATGTGACGTCGTCGGGTGCGAGCAGCACGCTGAACGGCTGGGGACGCGAGACTGGCGAGGTCGTCGCCGAGGACTTCAACGACATCGACGATTTCGATGGCGTCACGTTTGGTGCGGGGGGCAACTTTCCTGGTCCGATCGACGCGTTCAGCCGCGTGATTCAGAACACGCTGCCAAATGGCCAGCCGGAGACGGGCGAGGATGACTTGCCGGTGGCGATGCGCGGCTGGTCGCAGCGTGTGGATGTGCAGAAGATCGACCCGTTCAACTCCGCGACGGTGCGAGACGACAGCTATCTGATCGCGCCGTCGACCGGCAACTCGGGCGTTGCGATCGATCAGTTTCCGCTGCGGGTGACGGTGTCGGTGTTCTATCAGGGCCCGCTGGACGTTGCGCCACAGACGATGGCGCGCGTGGTGTGGATTGTGCCGCGTTGAGGGGTTTGTGAGCGGGGTGTTGCGGGGCGATGAGTCGATGGGATCTGAGGCTGAAGGAACGAGGGCACCATGAGTACGCTGCTGCGAACATCGCTGACGAACCGGCTCGCAAGCATCGCGGGGACGGCGAAGCGCCTGGTCAAGCCTCGAACGAAGCGAGGAGTGGTCTCGATTCTGTCGATGATGTTCCTCGTCTTGTTCGGATCTCTCGGCCTGGCGATGGCGATCGTGAGCCAGGGTAACCTCCGGACGGCTTCGACGAACTTGCACGTGCTCCGCTCGCTCGGCGCTGCGGAAACGGGCATGGGCGTCGCGAAGAGCCGCATCGAGGATGCGGTGTCGAGATTTGTCGTCTCCAAGGGCACCATCGACTCGGCGTTCGCTTCGCGACTCTGGAACGGTTCAACCACCGCGGCGGATGGGACGGTGCAGATCCGCGGAGCGGACGGGTACAACGAGTTCTCGCTGCCGCAGGGCATCGCGCAGGCGGTGGTCAATCGGCACATGGCGGATCTGAACACGGTGGCAGCGCCGGGCACTGTGATCCAGACGCAGCTCGCATCAGCGCCCGCGGGCGCTGACAACACGCGCTACGCGCTCACCAACTGGATCGTGACGCCCGCGATGGCCGTCGAGGGTTCGGCGGGCGACGCGAACCCCGCGGCGTATCAGATCACCTATGCCCCGCTGGCCAACGGAACGGACATCCGCGTGTTCGTGACCGGGTACTCCTCGGTCAGCGCGATGGGCAGTTCGTACAGCTACGCACGGAACGCCTCGGAGTCGGGCGATCGCTCGCTGACACGGACGATCGTTCAGGACTTCCGCATTGTCAAGCGGCCGCAGCACGCCGTGATGGGGCCCAGCCGCATCATGATCGGCAAGAACGTGGACATCGTGGGCAACCTCGGCGCGACGTATACCGATGTGAGCTTCGCCAATGGTGATCCGATCGTGATGAAGTCGGACTTCTTCGGGATCAACTCGACGCTCGATCAGAAGCTGACGGACCTGTTCAATGGCATCCGCCAATACGATCAGGACGGGGACAACCGGCTCCGTGTCAACCACCCGACCGAGCGGCAGGGCATCCCGCCCTCGACACGGGACTACGACAACAACGGGCAGGGCGACAACGCGTTCACCGACAAGACCGGCGACGGCTACATCGACGAGTTCGATGTGTTCATGAATCACTACGACACGAACAACGACGGCAGGCTCGTGCTGTCGGCTCGACTGACGGCGGGCACGCCCGCCAGTGGCGGCGCCGCGGAGTTCACCGCCGACGATGACCTGGCGTTCATGATCGACTCGGGCAATCCGGATCGCAACAAGAACGGTGTCTCGGGATGGACTGATGCGGCCGACAACTCACGGATCGTGACGGTCAGCAGCTTGCTTGACAGCGACGATCGAGTTCTTGGGTATCGCGACGGCCTGATCGACGCCAGGGACCAATATGCGAAAGTGCGCGGACGGCTGGTCATGCGCGTGAATCAGGGCCAGTGGGCGGCGCAGCGCGGCGGCTCGGTCTCGCAGTTGCTGCGGGGCACGATCGTGCCACCGGCGGGTCGCTCGGCGCAGACGTACAACGCCAACAGCGACGCGCTGCCGGAGTTGAATCAGTCCACGTTCACCAATGCCCAAGGCTCGCTCACCGCCATCGCCGATGGCGCGACGTTTGCGACGCAGGTGGCGGCGCAGCTCGGTGTCAGCAGCGTGGCGCTGGCGACGTATACCGAGGCCAAGACGAACGCGAGCCTGCCGCGGTTCTTCCGTGCGGACATGAACAACGCCAGTGCACGGGCGCTGACGGGTCAGGACCTCTGGGAGAAGATGCCGTTCAACAGCCCGACGTTCGTTGACTGGTACATCCGCCCGCGCTACGAGAACATGACGTTCAAGAATGTCAAGATTCCCGCAGGCACAAATGCTCTGTTCGTGAACTGCACCTTCGTTGGCGTCACGCACGTTCAAGTGAACACGGCGAACACCCACGAGCTGTGGAACCTGTACGGCTCGTTGCGTTGGGATGCAGCAACGGCGCGTCCGGTCCCGGTTACTCAGCCGCTGGACAAGAGCGACTTCGTGCGATACACCTCGGGCAACGTGATCGACGGCCCGGCGAACTACAACGACTTCCCGAACCCGCCGGTGATCAACGGCGCGACGCAGACCGGCGCCAATCGCGACACGAAGCGGTACAGCAACAACATCCGATTCCACAACTGCCTGGTCGTTGGGTCGATCGCCAGCGACGCGCCGACGGCGTTCACGCACGTTCGCAATAAGCTGCAGTTCACCGGCTCGACGCGGTTCACCGACAAGCACCCGATCAGCACCGCATTGAGCCTGAACCCCGACCCGGACGACGCCGCGGAGATCGCCAAGAGCTCGCTGCTGGCGCCGAACTATTCGGTGGACATCGGGCAGTTCAACAGCCCGACCGACGCATCGAGCGTGACCAACGCGCCGACGGGCCAGAACGTCCAGCTCCGCGGGACGATCGTCGCCGGCACGTTTGACGCACGCGGCAACACCTCGATCGATGGCACGCTGCTGATGACCTTCAAGCCGGAGTTCGGAAGCGGCCCGCTGCAGCAGTATGGCCAGGCGGTGGGTAATCCTGCGAACTTCAACGTGACGCTGGGCTACTTCGGCGCCGCCGATGGCGATCAGGAAGCGCTGGACCCGTCGACGCTCCCGATCGTGAACGGGCAGCGCATCGTGGGCTACGACCTTGACGGCGATGGTCTGCCCGACCTTGGCCCCACGCAGACGCCGACGCCGGCGCAGGTGACCGCGGGCGCTGTGGCGGTGCCGTTCTACGGCTTCGGGCGCGTGCGTGTGAAGTGGAATCCGAAGCTCCCGATGCCCGACGGCATCATGCTCCCGCTGAGCGCCACGGCTGTTCCCGGCAGCTATCGCGAAGGGAAGGAACTCTAAATGACCGGCAACACTCTCGATCTTGTGTCCTGTGCGGGCGGAAGTCGTGCGTGTCGCGCGGCGCGCGGCTCGCGGCGCGCTCGCCGGGGCTTCAGCCTCATCGAGATGCTCGTCGCGCTGACGATCAGCGCGACGCTGCTGACGGCGGCTCTGGTGGCCCTTGATGTGATGTTCAAGCGGTACAACGCCATCAGCGATACCGCAAGTTCAAACGTGATCGCGCGTGTCGCGGTGCATCGCGTGCTTCAGATGATCCGCACGGGCAAGGAGTTCGGCCCCGCGCCGACGAACGTGCTCGACGCGACCCAGAACCCGGCCGACCACGATCGCATCGAGTTCGTCTCGTTCGAGGATGTGGGCGCCGGGATTCGCGAGATCACGCGATTCCAGCGGAGGGCGGCCGCGGCGACGCTTGTTGCCGGCGAAACGACCGGCCTGCGCGGGCCCTTTGTGCTCTGGATGGTCGTCGATCGCACCCAGAACGGTGCGACCGTTCGCACCGAGAGGCCGCTGCTGGACGGCGTGCTCGACTGCCGATTCAACCTCGCGTACGACGTCGGCCCGCGCCTGATCCGGGCGACGGTCGATATCTCACTGCAGCCCGGCGGAACGAACTACGCCAAGTACGACGCGGATTCCGGCACGTGGACGATCTCGGAGTACAACGACCAGACCGGCCAATGGGTGGATCGCCAAGCGATGAACGGCGGCGAGCAGAACCCCAGCATTCGCCTGGTGGCCAGCACGCGCCCGCGCATGAGTGTCATCGACGATGAGTGAGTGGGCGCTTGGCTTGTGGCGATTGATGTGGCCGCGAGTATGTCGCAGTCTTGCTCCCTCCGCCGCGAAGCGCGGCACCTGCCCCGGTAGGAACCGGGGCAGGTTGATAGCGATTCGGGTGGTCCGTCTTTACGACCGGCCCATGAACCCCGTGCTCGGGTTGCCGACATAGTGCACCGCCAGCGTGTTCGTTGCGCCCTGAACGCCCAGCGGCTCACCCGCGACGAGCACCACCGCATCGCCCGGTGCGGCCCACTGCCGAATAATCAGTTCGTCATCCACGCGCCGGTTCCATTCTGCAAGTGAGAGGCGCTGGCCCGAAGCGATCGGCATGGCCATCGCCCACACGCCCCGGAGCAGCGCCATGCGGCGCGTCTGCCTCGGGCTGGATGAGTACGCGATGATGGGAATGTCAAAGCCGGTTTGCGAGAGGTATCGGGCGGCGCCGCCGTGCTGCGACCAGCAGACGATGAGCTTGGCCTTGACGTCGCGTGCGACATGCCACGCGCCATGGGCGAGCGCTGCGGTGCGGTAGCCCGAGTGCAAAGCGCGCCCCGGCGGTGTCGCTCGATCATCCAAGGTCGCGCGATGGGCCTCGGCGGCGACGATGATCCGCCGCATGGTCTCGACCACCAGGCACGGGTGCTTGCCCACCGCCGTTTCGCCAGAAAGCATGACCGCGTCGGCGCCGTCGAGCACCGCGTTGGCCACGTCAGTCGCCTCGGCGCGGGTCGGGGTCGGCGCGGTGATCATGGACTCCAACATCTGCGTCGCGACGATGCACGGCTTGCCCCACAGGTCGGCCGCTTGGATGAGGCGCTTCTGGACGATTGGCACGAGGGCCAGGTCCATCTCGACGCCGAGATCGCCGCGGGCGACCATGATCCCGTCGGCGGCTTGGACAATCTCATCCATGCGTTCGATGGCTTCGGGCTTCTCCATCTTCGCGACGACGGGGATGCGTTTGGACTCGCCGCTCTGATCGCTTGGACGCCCTTGAGTACACAGGACTTCGAGGCGAGACTGAAGCTCGCGCACTTCGTCGGCGCTGCGGACGAACGAGAGGGCCAGAAAGTCCAGCGAGTGCTCAACCGCCCACTCCACCGCCGCCCAGTCCTCGGAAGTGATCGCCGGGACCGAGAGTTTCGAGTCCGGCAGGTTCAGTCCCTTGCGTGATGTGACCAGCCCACCGGTCGTCACGCGGCAGCGCAGGACCTCACGAGAGCCCAAGGCGTCCAGCCCCAGCGACAACATGCGGATGTTGCCATCATTGATAAGCACGCGATGCCCCGGTGCCACGTCGCGCGCGATGGACGCCAGCGAACACGGCAGCACGCAGATTGAATCGGTGCCGTTCGCGGCGCGGGCCTCGGTCGCCTGCGGGTCCATCAGCACGTCTTGGCCGGATTGCAGCTCGATCCCCGGATCCGGCACGCGGCCCACGCGGATCTTCGGCCCGCAGAGGTCCCCAAGCACCGCGATCGGCAGCCTTGCGCGAGCGGCCGCTTCGCGGATCGCGTTGAGGCGGAGCAAGTGGTCGGCGAGCGTGCCGTGCGAGAAGTTGAGGCGGAAGACGCCGACGCCGGTTTCGATGAGCTTCTGCAGCGCATCGACGGACTCCGAAGCGGGTCCGACGGTGGCGACAATCGTGGCGAGCGTCAGTCGAGGAAGGGCCATGGCCAAGCGTAAGGCGACCCGGGGTCCGCGTGGCGGCGCTGGCAACTCACAGTCGCGTCAGGCGTGCGTACTCAAGCACGAGTGTCTTCTCGCCGACGCCCGCGAACTTCACGGTGACGCGAGGCGTCGCCCCGGGGATATATGCCTTCACCTCGCCGACGCCGAACTGCGGGTGGCGGACCTTCGTGCCGGTCGACCACTCTCCGTTTCGCTTGGAGCTTTGGGGCACTTGTGAGTAGTCGTCCTCAAACGTCTCACGCGGCGCTCGCCTCGGCCCGCCTGCGCCTGGGTTTTCCCCGCCGCCGCCGCCGGTACGGAACGAGCCTCCGCTGGGGCCACCGAAGCCGGGCCCGCGCGCCGGTGGTCCGCCGCCGGCCTTGAAGCCGCCGGCCCCGGAGCCGCGCGAGAGGAAATCGTGCATGACGTGATCGTCGCTTGCGTTGCCGAAGGGGTCGGATTGATCCGACACGCTGACCTCGGGCCCGTTGAGCTCGTCGAGGAATCGCGATGGGATGGTGCGTTCGGCGAGGCCGCGGGTGGTGCGGAAGTTCGCGCAGGTCATGTGCAGCCGCTCCATCGCGCGCGTGACGCCGACAAAGCAGAGGCGGCGCTCTTCCTCGAGTTCGGAGTCGGACGTCTGCGCTCGCGAGTGGGGGAGGCAGCCCTCTTCGAGCCCGATCATCGCGACGCACGGGAACTCCAGGCCCTTGGCGGCGTGAAGGGTCATCAGCGTCACAGCGCCCTGGGTCGGGTCCAGCCCGTCGGTATCGGCGACGAGCGCGACGCGTTCGAGGTACGCGCGGAGTTTGTCCAGCAGCAGCATCTGCTCCGGAGCGGTGCGACCCTCGCTATCGACCAGCGCCTCGCCGGTCTGCGGGTCGATATCCGCATCGACGATCAGCGTGTCTTCGAAGTCCTTGGCGCTGCTGACGAGCTCGGCGAGGTTCTCCAATCGCTCTTCATCGCCCGGCGATCGGTAACTGGCTTCAAGACCGCTCTCGCGGATGACACGCTCGACCAGATCGGGAAGGCTGCCGTAGAGGGCATCGGTCTGCACATCGGCGCCGAGGAAACTCGTCGTCTGCGGCGCGGTGCCCTTGGTCCAACCGTCGAGCATCGCGACAAACTTGGCGACTGCGGTGGTTGCGCGTGCCTGCAACCCCGGCACACTCGCGGGGTCTCTCAGCGCGCGAAGGACCGGTTCTTGGCGCTCGCCGGCGGCCATGACGAACTTCTCGAAGGTAGTGTCGCCGATGCCCCGTGCGGGCGTGTTGATGATTCGTTCGAGCGAGACGCCATCGGCGGGGTTGGCAATCAGCCGCAAATAGGCCAGCGCGTTGCGGACTTCTTCGCGATCGAAAAACGCGGTGCCGCGGACGATCGTGTACGGGATCGCCTGGCGACGCAGCTCATCTTCGATCACACGCGAGAGCGCGTTGGTGCGATAGAAGACCGCGAAGTCCTTGTACGAGAACGAAGCGTGCGGCGTCGTGCCGCTCACCCCCGTTGAGCCGCTCGCGCCGGTCTCACTCACACCCTCGCGCACCCGGGAGATCCAATCCACCACCAACCTCGCCTCGTGGTGCTCATCTCGGCACAGCGCAACCTCGATCTTCTCACCGCCCGAGCGCGTCGGCGTCAGCGGCTTGGCCCGTCGCTGCGAGTTCTTCTTGATGAGTCGATCGGCGACCGCCAGGATCGGTTCCCGTGAGCGGAAGTTCTCGCCCAGCGCGATCACCTGCGCGCCGGGGAACTGCTCCTCAAATCGCAGGATGTTCGAAATGTCGGCACCGCGCCAGCCGTAGATCGACTGATCCGGATCTCCGACGACGCAGACATTGCGGGTGCCGCCGTCGCTTTCTGCCCTGATGGGGTTGCCGCCGTTTGCGCCCGCAGTCGGCGTGCCGACGCCGCCAGCCAGCAGAGATGCGATGACAAACTGCGCGCGATTCGTGTCCTGATACTCGTCGATGAGCAGGTACGAATACCTTGCTCGAAGCTCAGCCCGAACGTGCGGGCTCTCGCTGAGCATCTTGGCGGTGAGTACGAGCAGGTCGTCGAAGTCGCAGGCGTTCGCGGCTCGCAGCGCCGCCTGGTACGTGGCGTAGCACTTGGCGACGGTGCGGGAGAAGAAGTCGTGGGCGCGTTGGTTGTATTCGGCAGAGTCAATGAGCTCGTTCTTGGCCGCGGAGATCGCGCTGAGTACAGAGCGGGGCGGGAAGTTCGCGGTGCTGAGCTGCAAGTCGGCGACGACACGCTTGATGAGCTTGCTCTGGTCGTCGGAGTCGTAGACCGAGAAATCGGGCTTGAGGATGCCCCGCTCGCTGAGGCCGCCGAGTTCGCAGTACCTGCGGAGAAGCCGGACGCAGAGCGAGTGAAACGTCGCGACCGTCAGGCCGCGCATCGAGGCGCTCTCGGCCCCGCCCAGCAATGAGCTGACGCGGTGGCGCATCTCTTGGGCCGCTTTGTTCGTGAACGTCAGCGCCAGAATCCGCCAGGGCTTGACGCCTTGATTGACAAGGTACGCGATCCGTCGCGTGATGACGCGGGTCTTACCCGAGCCCGGACCCGCCAGCACAAGCAGCGGCCCCTCGGTCGTCACGACGGCGCGCCGCTGCGAGGGTGTCAGCCCTTCGAGGAGTTCGTCGCTGCGGTCATGGGCTGAGTTGAAGAACATCCCGACGCCGGAAGGCCGGGCTGGGGCTTCGTGCGGTGAAGCGCTCAGGGCACGCGCGTTCGGGGAAACCGCGCGCCCCGTCGTCATCGGAGGAGCCGACGGTGGCGGCGCAAAGGGGTCCGCGAATGGGTCAGCAAATGGATCGGTCGAGTCGGACATCTGGGACAGGATAGAGCCCGCGGCACCGGGGTGCGGCGCAACCGACAGCGACCTCACGCACGCAGGTATCGCCACCGCCCAACAGCCATGACGCCGGCAATCCATCGTTCATCCCAGGAATACAGCAGCGTCCCCAGCGGATCGCCCTGCGTCAGCCACTGCGAATGCAGCCCGGGCCGAACGAGCACGAGGTCGGCGCTCAGGCCCGGCGCCAGCCGCCCGGCGTGGCTGAACCCCGTCGCGTCCGCGTTGCCGCCGGTGATCTGCCACCACGCGCGGGCGGGCGACGGCAGGCGCGGATCATCGTGCACGTCGCGAGCCGCCGCCGGGCCTGAGATCACCTTCGCCGCATCGATCATCGCGCGAGCGACGCGCGGCATGCTGATCTCCGGTCCGCCGGCAACATCAGACCCCAGCGCCACCGGCACGCCGGCCCGAACCAGATCGCGGCGCGCCATCGTGCCGGATTGCAGGAACGTGTTGGCGGTGGGGCAGTGCGCAACAACGCTGCCGGCGGCGCGGATGAGCGAGCGCTCGCTTGCGGAGAGGTGGACGCAGTGGGCCAGAAGTGTTCTCGGGGTCAAGAGGCCGTTGCGGTCGTAGATGCTCGCGTAGTCGGCGGGCGTCATGAGTCCCGGGCCGCTGTGCAGGCGCGTTGCCATGTCGCACTCGTCGAGTGTCTCGCTCAGGTGGGTTTGGATCATCACGGGGCGCTCGCGATTGCGGGAGAGATCCGCCGCGAGCTCGCCGCAGGCGCGAAGGAGCGCCGGTGAGCAGGAGATCGCAAATCGCGGGTTGAGCGAGAACTCGAGCCTTGGGAAGGCGTCGAGGCTCCGCGCGAAGGAGTCGAGGAGCTTGGCCTCGCGAGTCTGTTCGTCAACGGGGAAGCACAGTTCGAACGGTGCTTCCTGGTCCATGAGCACCTGGCCGACGGCGCCGCCGATGCCGGCTTCCGCCAGCGCGTGCATCGCGGCCTGCGTGCCCTCGGCGTGCGCAGTCGCATACGCGGCGACGGTTGTTGTGCCGTGCGAATGCAGCGTGGCGGCAACGCGCCGGGTCATTGAGCGTGCGAATGCGCCGTCGGCCCAGCGAATCTCGGCCGGGAAGATGACGGTGTTCAGCCACTCCAGCAGCGGCATCGCGTCTTGGCCGATCGAGTCAAACTGCGGCAGGTGCAGGTGCGCATCGACAAACCCCGGCGTGATGACGTGATCGTCGGAGCCGGCGTCTGGCGTGCCGGGCGCATCGCCCTCGCCCACCGAACGGATCACGCCCGCGTCATCGTCGGTCATCACCCAGCCCCGTGCCAATCGGACGCGGCTGGACGGTGCGGGCAACATCAACTGGCCAGCGATCAGCATGGTGCGGAGCGTAGTGCCGCTCGTCGGCACCGAGCGGGGCGGCTGGCACACGCCTCCTGCGGCGCGGTATGCTGTGCTGATGGCAAAGACACGTACTAAAGCCGGCGTCAAGTCTCGCCCCGCCGCCGCCGGCGCCGCCCGTGCCGCGAAGTCGAAGCGTCCATCGAAGGCGTCGCGTCACTCCGGCGCAGGCTCGACGGTTCGCGGCCTCGGCGATCAGCCGGCGATGGTTCACTTGAACTCGTGGATCAAGGCGAACTCCAAGAACTTCCTGCCGCCGGTCAGCAACAAGCAGCTCTTCCCTCACTCCGCCGACTGCGTGCTGTTCGTCAGCGGCGGCCCGAACACGCGCAACGACTACCACGTCAACCCGACCGAGGAGCTGTTCTATCAGCTCAAGGGCGATGTGGCGGTGCGGATCCGTCCGCTGGATGGATCACCGCCGCACGACGTGATCATCCGCGAGGGGGAGCTCTTCTTGCTGCCGCGTTGGGTGCCGCACCGCCCACAGAGACCCAAGGGGACGCTCGGGCTGATCGTCGAGTTCCCGCGCCCCGAGGGCGAGCTCGACGGCCTGCGTTGGTACTGCGCGTCGTGCGACAAGCTGGTCTATGAGGCGAAGTTCCGCCTCAAGAAGATCGATGTCGATCTGCATCGTGTGATGAACGATTTCTGGGACGGGCTGGCCGAGAGGCGCACATGTTCCTGCGGCGTCGTCATCACTCGCGCCGGCACGATCGAAGTGAAACGCGGCAAGGTGAGGGCTGTGCGGAAGAATGGAAAAGTGAAGAAGTGACAAAGTGACGGAGTGGCAGAGTGGCAGAGTGAGGAAGACCGGCGAATGCGTGTTCTCGTTTCAACAATCTGCACCCGTATGAATGTGCGATGTGGCCCTGTACCGCGTGGCCCTGTGCCCTACGACCATGCGCCGCAGAGCACCTTGTTCCCCCCTCCCCATGCGTATTGACCTGCACACGCACATCCTGCCGCGAGTATGGCCTGATTGGACGGCCAAGTCTGGCTACGCCGGGTGGGTGTCACTCGCGCACGACGACCCCGGATGCCCGGTGGGCTGCGCGAGGATGGTCCAGTCGCTGCCCGGCGGTGGCACGAAGTTCTTTCGTGATGTCCAGCCGAACCTCTGGGATCCGAGCGTGCGCGTTGCGCAGATGGACGCCACCGGTGTCGATGCGCAGGTGCTTTCGACTGTGCCGGTGATGTTCTCGACGTGGGCTCGCGCTCAGGACGCTCATGATCTTCACCGGGTGCTGAACGATCACATCGCCGAGGTCTGCCGCGCTGCGCCGGATCGGTTCTTTGGGCTGGCGTGCATCCCGCTTCAGGACCCGGAGTTTGCGTGCCGCGAGCTGTCGCGAGCGGTGAATGAGCTGGGGCTTCGGGGCGTGCAGATCGGCACGCACGTCAATGGGTTGAACCTGGACCATCCGACGCTGCGGCCCGTGCTGGCGCACGCCGCGAGCCTGGATGCGTGCGTCTTCGTCCATCCGTGGGACATGCTGGGTGCCGACCGGCTGGCAAACTACTGGATGCCCTGGCTCGCCGGCATGCCGACGGAGACCACCATCTCGATCATGTCGGTACTGTTCGCTGGGATTCTCGACG
>JAIEQQ010000404.1 GCA_019747615.1 Phycisphaerales bacterium | reverse complement strand
GGGCGCTTCGGTGTCCTCGCTCAGCATCGCATCGACGAACGCGGCGGTTGAGCCCGGCGGCAGGATCGGCTGGCTGTCGAAATCGGCCCGCATCTTCGCGAGGAGCTCTTCGAACGCTGGGCCCTCCAGGAGAGCCGCGCCGTCGAGCTGGGCGATGAGCTGCTCCATGACCGAGCGCGTGAGCCCGCGGCCGATTTCAATGACGATCTGATCGATGGACCGCGAGCCATCCATGAGCGGCAGCACAAGGCTGACGCCGGGCATGACGACCGCGACGCGATCGGAGATCTGGCGAGCGTCGGCGAGGCCGAGCATCTGGTGCTCGGTGCCGTCTGGGGCTTTGGCCTGCACGGGGAAGCCGCGGATGGCGCGGATCTTGGGGCGGGTGTGATGTGGGAGGTTGTTGTTGAACGCGGGGCCTTGTGGGGCGGGCTGAGCGTTCGGATCTTGTGAGGAATCGGGCGTCGTCATAGGGAGGAGAGTGTATGGTGTGAGGAGGAAGATCGCTCGTGGTGGGTGAGAGAAAAGATGACCTGTGGGATCGGGTTGCGTAGTATCTGGGCCCGTCTCGGCGCGGTCCGGTTGGCCGCGCGTCGAGGGGACGTCTCACTTTGATCCGCGCGAGGTTCCCATGTTTGATACGCTCACGGCTGGCCAGATGATCACGATCACGCTCAAGAGCGCGCCGCGCGCGGCGGGCAATAAGGCGACGCTGCAGCGCCTGATGCGGCTTGATCCGACGAACAAGAAGGCCCTGGGGCGTGCGTATCGCGTGCGCGAGTCGCGCATGACCACCTACAACCGCGGCAACCGCGACTGGGTGAAGCGTGAGTCGTGCGCCCGCATCGTGACGGTGGGCAAGGGCGAGTCGTTCAGCCTGCGCTACACGCCGATGCTGCTGGCCGACCTCAAGTCGGTCGAGAAGTACCTGACCGTCGCGAAGGCGTGAGCGGGGCTGGCAAAGCTCAAAGCTGCAAATCTCAAATCAGCAAATCAGCAAATCAGCAAAGCTCAAGTGAGCGAAGCAGAGTGCTGGCGGGCGGTCGGTGCGCGTAGAGTGGGGCTTTGGGGAGCGTGCATGTTGTTCAATGTGCGGATTTGGCGGCGTGATGCGCGGCGGGCGGTGGGATTTTGCCGCGTTTTCGGAGTCGCGGGTGTCGCGTCCGTCGCGTTTGGTGCTGCGTTGATGCTGAGCGGCTGCGAGCGTCCGCCCGCGGCGGGCACGGTTCGTGTGAGCGATCTGACGCCGCCGACATCGCCGCCGAGCGCGACGTATGTCGTGCGGGGCGAGGTGGTGTCGCTGCCGATCACGGGCAAGCCGCAGACGGAGCTGATCGTGAAGCACGAGGCGATCGACGACTTCAAGGATCGCGACGGGAAGGTCGTGGGGATGAACGCGATGGAGATGGAGTTCCCGCCGGCCAAGGGCGTGGACGTTCGCGAGTTCAAGGTGGGCGACAAGGTGTCGGTGACGTTCAGCGTGTGGTGGACGCAGACGCCTCCTTGGCTGGCGACGAAGATCGAGCGGATGCCTGCCGAGACGCAGTTGGAGTTTCGGAAGAAGCGGAAGCTGCCGTAGGTTGGATCCTGGCCGACGAGCGCGAGTGCGTGGATCGACGCGCCGAATGGCGGCGTCATCCAATCGCCACTTCAACGGCATCGGCGAATCGGACGTCTTGCCCCCTCCGCCGCGAGGCGCGGCACCACCCCCAATAGGAATCGCGGGTGGTGCGTGCTGCTGCGATTGGGGCTCGCGGCTCGGCGATTACTTCACGCGGCGGTATTCGGCGCGCATGAACTCGTGGAACTGGCCGTCGGGCGTCTTCGTTCCGGAGGTGAGCAGACGCTTGTCGGGAGTGATGAGTTCGACGGAGTCGCGGTAGACGGTCATCGTGCCGTCGCCGGCCATGCTGGGGCCGTCGGTGTAGAGGTCGAGGCGGTTGCCGTTGTTGGGGCGGTCGCCCTCGTAGACGAACATGTAGGCCATGGGGGAGCCGACCCAGGTGCCGCGGTACTTCTTCGTTGCCGGATCGAAGCCGACGGTCATGATGGCGTTCATGTCGCCGCCGCCGGGCATGGTGCCGGTGGACTCGCCAACGACCCAGAGATCGCCGAGCATGCGGACGGTTTCGGTGCCGCCGGATTTCATCGGCGGCTGGTCGGGACCCATGTTGCAGGTGCTCTCAAACGTCCAGGTGCCGACGAAGTTCTTGAGCCAAGCGTGCTCGGCGGTGGGGGGCGTAAACATCGTGAGTCTCCTGCGGGCGGGAGGGGGTGGGGGTGGGTGCGGGAACTCGAAGCGGCCGCGGAGAACGCACGCGATGAGTCGAATGGTCGGCGTGCAGATCGCTCGCGTCAAGCGAAGTCAGGAGACGGGCACCTTCTTGGGGTTGCGCGACTGCGACTTGGCGGTCTCGGGCGTGGCCAGCGGCGTGATGGTCACGGGCTCGCCGCGGGCGGAGGCGCGAAGGCGCGCGACGTTGACGGTGTCGCAGTCGACTCCGCCGGGGCCTTCGCCCTTGGGCGTCTCCATGATCTTCGGCACGTTCCGCAGTTGCGGCGAGGTCACCCACGGCCCGAAGCCCTGCATGCCAATCGTCCCCTCACCGATGTGCGCGTGCCGATCGAGCCTCGAGCCGACGGGGCCCTTGGAGTCGTTGACGTGGAGGCAGCGGACGTTGACGAGGCCGAGGGTGTTCTCGGCGTGTTCGAGGGTGCGCGTGGCGGATTCGACGGTGGAGAGGTCGTATCCGCCGGCGTGCATGTGGCAGGTGTCGAGGCAGAAGCCGACGCGTTCGTTGCCGCCGCGGGCCAGGGCGATGATCTGCTCGCGGAGGCGGGCGAGTTGTTCGAACTCGCGCCCGATGGTGGAGCCGGCGCCGACGACGTTTTCGAGGCAGAGCACGGTGCGGTGGCCGGCGGTCTGGGCGAGCAGTTCTGCGCAGGCGTAGACGATGCGGCGCTCGCCGGCGATGGGCTCGCCGTCGGTGGCGGAGCCGGGGTGAAAGACCAGCAGCGGGATGCCGAGCGTGTGGCAGCGGTTGAGCTCAGAGACCATCATCGCGATCGAGCGATCGCGGAGCGTGTCGTCGGGAGAGGCGAGGTTGGCGAGATAGGAGGCGTGCGCGACGACGCGGGCGGGGGCCTCGTCGCGGCGAGCCGTTCCCGATGGAGTCGGCTGGTCCATGGCCCAGCCCATTTCGACCAGGGCGCGGCGCCACGCCGCGATTTCTTCGTCCTTAAGATCGGGCGCCGCCCACTGCTGCTGGTTCTTGGTGAAGACCTGGACGCAATCGAGGCCAAGATCGCGCGCAGCGATCAGCGCGTTGACCATGCCGCCGGCGATTGAGAGGTGGCTGCCGAACATTATCGCCAGCATAGCGGCCAGCGGCACGCCGGTGGAGCGTCACTACGATCTGAACATGACAACCCCGAAGTCTCCAGAGTTTCTTCTCAGCCACGCCGGACGGGTCGCGATCGTGACCGGGGCCTCGGCGGGCATCGGCCAAGCGACGGCGGCGCTGCTGCACCAGCGCGGCGCGAGCGTGGTGATCAACGCGCGCCGAGCGGAGCGGCTGAAAGAGGTCGCTGCGGAGATCGGTGCCGCGGGCGGTGCCGATCGCGTGCGAGTCGTCGCGGGTGATTGCGCGGAGACCTCGGTGATCGACGCGATGCTCGACGAGGCCAAGCGGGCGTTCGGGGCTGAGGCCGATCTTGTGGTCGTCAACGCGGGGCGAGGGCTCAATGGCAGCGTGATGACCAGCGATGAGGCGCAGTGGGAGGAAGTGGTGCGAACGAACGTGCTCGGCGCGGCGCGGCTGATCCGCGGCGCGGGCAAACGCATGCTCGATCGCGTGCCGCAGGACCAGTGCGGCCAGAGCGGCGCGTGGCTGAAGTCGGCGCGGGATGTGGTGGTGCTCGGCTCGGTCGTCGGGCGGCATGTCTCGCCGTTCTCCAGCCTCTATGGCTCGACCAAGTTCGCGGTTCACGCCATGACCGAGGGCGTGCGGCGCGAACTGGCCCCGCGCGGCGTGCGCCTCACGCTCATCGAGCCGGGCTTCGTCGTCAGTGAGTTCCAGCGCGTCGCGGGCTATGCCGACGCGTGGTTCGAGAGCATGAAGGAGAAGTTCGCACCGATGCTCGAGCCCGCGGACATCGCGCGCATGATCGAGTTTGTCACGGCTCAGCCGGCGCACGTGCATGTCAGCGACCTGCTGGTGCGACCGACGCGGCAGGAGTACCCGTGAGCGGCAGCTCGCGCTGTTGGGGCGACATTGATTCGTAGCTGGGCACGGTGAACGTCGCGAGTCCTGTTGTATACTTCGGGCATGGAGATGCACGGTGTCATGTTTCCCGAGGATCAGATCGCGGCGTTCTGCGAGCGACATCATGTGCGCTCGCTCCGAGTGTTTGGCAGCATTCTGCGACCGGACTTCAGCAATGCCAGCGATGTTGACCTGTTGGTCGAGTTCGAGCCGGGACAGACGCCCGGAATGGTTGGCTTTGGCGAGATGATCATCGAGCTTCGCGCGATGCTGCGGCGAGATGTTGATCTGCGAACGCCCGCAGATCTCTCGCGTCACTTCCTGCCGGCGGTGCTCAGAGTGGCGAGAACGCTCCATGCAGCGTGAGAAGTTTGGCGGCGAGTTTGACGACCGGATCCGCTTTGAGCACATGCTCGAAGCGGCGCGGGATGCGCGGCGGTTTATGCAGGGTCGCTCGCGGCCGGACCTCGACGCGGACTCGATGCTGCTGCGAGCAGTCACGAACGCGATTCAGGAGATCGGAGAAGCGGCCGCGCGGATCAGTGACGCGGGCAGAGCCCGCGCCCCCGGTGTTCCTTGGAAGCAGATCGTCGCGATGCGCAACGTTTTGGTCCATGTGTACTGGGGCGTTGATCGCGACAGGCTCTGGGCTACGGCGAGGGACGACTTGCCCACGTTGATCGTCGAACTCGAAGGGGCGATTCGGGATTGGCCGCTTCCGCCCTGAGCGGATTGGTGCGGTACCGCCCCCCCGCCCACAGCCACAGCACCTCTGCACAGCATCCCGTGTCGGGATCGTGCATCCACGAACCGGGCGAAATCGCCCCGGCTCGGTGCTATCCTCGCCGACTTCTGGCGGGCGGCGGATCACCTGATCCGGCGAGCCATGCCAAACAGGAGCCTTTCATGCTCGGCAAAGTCTTCAAGGCCTACGACGTTCGCAGCACGTATCCGGATCCGTTGAATGAGGCGATGGCGCGTCAGATCGGGTTTGGTTGCTCGCGTTTTTTGCTGCAGGACGCCGCGGGTGCTGGCGAGGGCTCGCCGATGATGCGGAATGTGGTGGTGGGGCGCGACATGCGCAAGAGCTCGCCGAGCCTGACCGAGGCGCTGATCCGCGGCATCACCGATCAGGGCGGGCACGTGCTGGATGTCGGCATGGTGGATACCCCGTTCGTCTACTTCGCGGTCAACCACTTTGATTGCGCCGGCGGTGTCATGTGTACCGCGAGCCACAACCCGCCGCAGTACAACGGCTTCAAGGTGAGCAAGCGCAAGGCCAAGCCCGTGGGTGAGACCACGGGGCTTGGTGACGTTCGCAAGTTCGCGGCGACCGTGGACTTCGTCAACAACTTCCAGACCGCCGGCGGGCGCGTCGAGAAGCGCGAGTTGTGGGACGCGTACAAGGCGCACGTGCTGGGCTTCCTGGATCTCTCGGCCCGCAAGGGCAAGAAGCCGCTGAAGTGCGTGATCGACGCGAGCAACGGCATGGCCGGCACGATGGTGCCAAAGGTGTTTGGCAACAAGAAGCACGCGGTCGATGGGTTGGAGATCATCGAGATCAACTTCGATAACTCCAAGGGTGAGTTTGTTCACGAGCCGAACCCGCTGGTGGCCAGCAACGTGAAGCAGACGTGCGACGCGGTGATCGCGCAGAAGGCCGATGTGGGCTTCTGCTACGACGGCGACGCTGATCGTTGTGTCGTCGTTGATGAGAAGGGCCACATCATCGGGTGCGACCATCTCACCGGCGCGCTCTGTCGCCATTTCCTTGAGCAGCAGCCCGGTAGCGCCGTGGTCTATGACCTGCGGAGCACCAAGGCGGTGCAGGAAGAGATCACGAAGCTCGGCGGCAAGCCGGTGCGCAGCCGCGTGGGCCATGTGTTTATGAAGGCGGCCCTTGCGGAGCAGAAGGGCAGCTTCGGCGGGGAGCTTTCGGGGCACTTCTACTTCGCGAAGAACTTCAACGCCGACAGCGGCGCGATCGCGATGGCGGTGGTGCTGACGGTGCTGGCGCGCACGGGCAAGAAGATGAGCGAGCTGGTGGCGCCGATGCAGAAGTACTACCAGTCCGGCGAGATCAACTTCCAGATCGAGGACAAGGACGCCGCGATCGCGAACCTGAAGGACGAGTTCGCGGGCCAGGGTACGATGGACGAACTGGACGGCGTGACGATCGACTGCTTCACGAAGAACGGCTGGTGGTGCAACGTTCGCAAGAGCAACACCGAGCCGCTGCTGCGGCTGAACCTCGAGGCCAAGGACAAGAAGACGCTCGACGCGATGATGGCCAAGATCGCGCCGATGCTGGGGCACAAGGTCGATCACTGAGAGTTGCTTCGCTCGCGCGAGCGCCGTCCTACTCTGCCCGCGGAAGCGGGGGAGATGGCGATTCATCGAGCCAGAGGGAGTCCGATGGTCTGCGGCTTTGCTGTGACCACGAAGGTCTCGCAGTCCCGCCCCCTCCGCCGCGAAGCGCGGCACCTCCCCCAGTAGGAACTGGGTGAGGGCGATGCGGGCTTCGACCTCGCGGCGAGGTCGGTGGCACGTTCATTACATCGCGGTGGACCCAGTGATGACGATCATTGTGCGATCGTCCGCCGGAGGCTGGCCGCTGGAGAAGGTGTCCAGCTCGCTGAGCACGGTTTGCAGCAGACCCTGCGCGCCGGAGTGGCGTCGGGCGAGGATCTCGTCCAGCCGGTCGGTGCCGAACATCTCTCGCGGCGGACGCGGGGTCCCAGACGCCGCAGCGGTCGCGCTGTCCGGTGCGAAGGTCTCGGTGATGCCGTCGGTGTAGAGCACCAGTGCGTCGCCGGGGTCGATACGGATTTCCGCTGACTCGTACTCGGCGTCATCGACGACGCCCAGCGGCAGGCCGCGGGCGCCGTCGATGCTCAGCACCGGCCCGTGATCACCCACGAACCCGACGCGCAAGCGGGGCGGGTTGTGACCGGCGCTGCAGTACGTCATCATTCGAGACTTCGGGTCGTAGACTGCGTAGAACGCAGTGACAAACATCGAGCCCGAGCCAGACGAGAGCGTGTAGCGGCGGCTGAGTTCCTGGTTCAGCGAGGTGACGAACTTCGCTGGATCGTGCCGGTCGGTCGGGGTCACGTGCGCGATGGCGTGCATGATGGCCATGAGGACCGCCGCGGGGGTGCCGTGGCCGGAGACGTCGGCGATCAACATGCCGACGCGCCCACCTTCAAGGTCGAAGAAGTCGTAGTAATCGCCGCCGGCGTTCTTGCTGGTTTGGTAGTGGGCTGCGAACTCGAGGCCCGGAAGCGTTGGGAGTGATGTGGGCAGGAGCGAGCGCTGGATCTCGGCGACGGTGCGCATCTCTCGATCAAGCGCCTCGTTGCTCTCGGCGAGTTTCTGCGAGAGCACGAGCGAACTGGTCGCGCGCCCAAACATGCTGCTGAGCCAGACCGCCTCGGGCACGCGATCGTGGACAAATCCGTTGGGCCGCTTGATGAGCGAGCAGACCATGTTGACGACTTCGCCGTTCTCGTAGTGGGGGATCGCCAGAAGCGAGCCCATGCCGGCGAGGTACGGGGCGCTCGGGTCGTCGGCGTCAACAGTCAGATCGTTGATGACCACGGGCTTGCCGTCGAAAAGCAACCGACCAAGGAGCCCGCGATCAAGGACGGGGAGCTTGTGTTGCTCCTTCCACGGATCGGGCTGCTCTTTCCAGGTGCTCGACCGGGTGATGCGGAAGTTCGGCGCGGTCATGTTGCGGCGCGACATCGAGACGACGCCATCGTTGCCGAAGAGCTTGCGGACGCGCAGGCCGTACGCCGCGACCATTTTCTGCGGGTCCGAGTGCATGGACATTTCGCGCATCAGCCCGTCAACTTCCAGCAGCCGTTCTTCCCAGGTGCCACCCATTGCGCCGGTGGCGCTGGCCGGAGCGGGCGAAGAATTAGCCGCGGTCGCGTCGTTCGATGATGCGGGGCCAGACATGGAGCCGGAGTTGTCGTCAGCCATGCCCGAGCGTATTCGCGTTCGGTGCCGCGGGGTGGCCCGGCGCGGCGTGTCGCGATGATGGTCGTTTTGGGTCGCTTCGAGGTGAGAGTCGCGTTGAGACGGTCTACTGACGCCGCGGCGCCGCGGCGTCGCCAGCCGCAGCCTGGGAGCGCTCTGCGTCGGTGCTCCCGTCAAACCGCGTGACGATCACCTCGTTCGCACCGTCGCCGGCGGAGTTGCGATCACGCCGACCGGTGAGCCACGGCACGCCGACGCCGTACTGAATGCGCCAGTAGAAGAAGACCGCCGCGCCGAAGAGCGGGAAGAGGATGGCAACGGCGACGATGATCCAGGTGTCGGCCATACGGTTGCTTCTCGGGTGCCCGAAGAATCCTTGAAGGGTTTGGCGGCGAGCGGTCGATTCTAGAAGTGTTCGGGTAGTCGATCGCGAGAAACATCGGATACGGTAATCTTTGGGGAGCACCATGGCGCAAGGCTCAAGCATCGAGTGGACGGACGCGACCTGGAATCCGGTCGCGGGATGTACTCCCATTTCTCCGGGATGCCTGAACTGCTACGCGGCGCGAATGGCCCTGCGACTCGGCACAGTCGGAGGAACGACAGCGGACAAGTATGCCGGCACAGCCAAGCGATCACGCGATGGACGCCCGGTGTTTGCGGGCAAAATCAATCTCGATCCGGACTCCCTCGATTTGCCGCGTTCGTGGCGCAAGCCGCGACGGATCTTCGTGAACTCGATGAGCGATCTGTTTCACGAGAACGTGCCGGAGAGCTACATCAAGTCCGTGTTTGACGTCATGGAGAAGTGTCCGCACCACGAGTTTCAGGTCTTGACAAAGCGCCCCGAGCGAGCGTTGGAGTTGTCCGATCGCTTGCCGTGGACGAAGCAGGTTTGGATGGGCACAAGCGTCGAGAACGCGATGTACGTGCATCGGGTTCACACGCTCAGAAAGATACCAGCAGTCGTACGTTTCTTGTCCGTCGAACCCTTGATCGGTCGGATCAAGAGGCTGCCGCTTGATGGGATTCATTGGGTGATCGTCGGTGGCGAGTCAGGGCCGGGCGCACGGCCAATGGAAGCTTCTTGGGTCACTGAGATCCGTGATCAGTGTCAGCAGCAGAACGTCGCGTTTTTCTTCAAGCAGTGGGGTGGGGTGCGGAAGTGTGACACGGGGCGTGTGCTGGCGGGTCGGACTTGGGATGAAATGCCAAAGCAAGGAGTCGGCGATTGCTTGACGACAACCTGAATGACGATTTGGCATTACCGGAGGTCGGGCAGTGGGGGCGAAGAAAGTACCATTTTCTTGGTCGATATCTCAGCATGTTTACTCGGGCGATGCGACCGAAATGGGAGCAGCTCCACTTTATTGATCTCTTCGCGGGGTCTGGTCTGGCAAAGATCCGCGAGACCGGGGCGATCGTCAAGACGAGTTCTTTGATCGCGGGCAGTCTTGAAGTGCCGTTTGACGCGATACACTCGTGCGATGCGTCTCAGGCCAACATCGATGCACTTCGAAGTCGAGCGACGAGGCTCGGAATCCAGAACATCCATGCCACGAAGGGTGACGCGAACGAGCGAGTCCGACACATAGTTGACCGGATTCCTACGCAAGGAACGCTATGTGTGACCTTTGCCGATCCGTTCGGATTGCATCTCGACTTTGAGTCGGTTGAATGCGTTGCAAAGCGCCGAAGCGACTTGATCATCCTGTTCGCTGACAACATGGATGCGCTTCGAAACTGGGCGGCATACTACGACAACAACCCCACCTCGAACCTCGACCGGTTCATGGGGGAACCCGGCTGGCGGGACTTGTTGCGAGAAACGAAGGGCGACCAGCAAGCACAAAAACTACGCTCGCGTTACAATGCGCGTTTGCGAGAGCTTGGATATGAACATTTCGGCGACTACCGCATCGAGAACTCGGAAGAGCGACCAATATATAGTTTGCTTTATGCGTCCCGCAATCCTCTTGGGCAAAAATTCTGGGAAGAAGCTACGTCTATCGACGAGCAGGGACAGCGGAGCCTGCGATACTAGCACGAGCCATGAATCATCACAGTTCCACCATCGCCATCGCAGGCTGCTGATCCACCGTCACCACCGGCAGCGAAACGCTCGTGGCGAACATCTCCAGACCCGGCACGCGGCTCATTTCCGTGCGGATGGTTGATGCGTTGTACGCGGGCGCGAGGTCAGGCGAGCCGGACTTGATCTGCGAGAGCAGGTCAGCACCGATCTGGGCCTCGGGGCGTGCGCCGTCGCGGACGGGGATGGCGCGCTCGAAGGCTTGGATCATGCCGCGGGCGTTCTCGAAGCAGCCGGCCTTCTCGACCCAGGTCGCGCCGGGCAGGATGACATCGGCGCGGGCGGAGAGTTCGCTAGGGAGCGTATCGATGACGACGACAAAGGCGTTCTTGAGCGCGTCCATGAGCGCGGGGGTGACCCAGTCGCTGGGGAAGTTGCCGGTGATGACGACGCCGCCGATCTCGCCGGACCGGACCTGGCTGATGAACTGCTCGAAGTTGGCGACGTAGCCGTTGTGCTTGCCCTGCTTGCTGATGGCCTCAAGCGTGCGGCGGACGCCTCGGCTGTTGGGGCACTTCTCGGCGTAGAGCTTGAAGCCGTCGGCGCTGTTGGGCGGGAAGGTCTTATCGTGGCCTTGGACCGGCACGGGGCCGACGGCGAGGAACGCCCGCGGGTCGATGGCGGTGGTGGCGCGGGCGATGGAGAACGTGTCCTCACAGCTCAGCATGGGGCTGGCGAGGAAGGCGATGTGCTTGCCGCGCGTGGCGACGGCTTTGAGGCCCTCGACACAGTCGGCGATGGCACGCTCCCAATCGGTCTTGAGCTGGACGCCGAACTGCTTGTGCTTGGGCTCACTGAGGCGGTCTTCGCGGTGGACGAACTTCCAGCCGTGGCGGACTTCGTCGGTGATCCACCACTTGTTGACGCTCATGTTCGTCCGCGGCTTGATTCGGTAGACCTTGCCCTCGTTGTGCTCGACGAGGATGTTGTCGCCGCTGGCGGTGATGCCGTCGATCGAGGGGGTGCTCTTGAGGAACCACACGCGCTGGGCGAAGAGGAAGTCCTTATCCAGCAGCGCGCCGACCGGGCAGAGGTCAACGACGTTGCCGGAGAGCTCGTTGTCAATCGGCTTGCCGGGGAAGACATCGATTTCTTCGCGATTGCCGCGGCCGGAAACGAGCAGCTCGCCGGTGCCTGTGACCTCACGCGTGAAGCGGACGCAGCGGGTACACATGATGCAGCGGTCGGAGTAGAGATAGATGTTGGGGCCGAGGTCCTTCTTGGGGTTCTTGACCTTGGCCTCTTCGAAGCGAGACTCGCCGCGCCCGTACTCGTAGCTGAAGTCCTGAAGGAGGCACTCGCCGGCCTGATCGCACACCGGGCAATCCAGCGGGTGGTTGATGAGCAGGTACTCCATCACCGCCTTCTGGTTGGCGACGGCCTTGGGGCTGTCGGTGTAGACGACCATGCCGTCGATGCACGTGGTCTGGCACGTGGGCATGAGCTTGCCGCCCATATAGGGCATGAGCTTTCCGGTGGCCTTGTCGGGCATCCAGATCTCGGCGAGGCAGATGCGGCACGAGGCCACGATCGACAGCCCGTCGTGGTAGCAGTATTGCGGGATCTCGATCACCGGCGCAGCCTGATTGGCCACCTGGATGATGACCTGGCCGGGTTTGAACTCGAGCTCGCGACCGTTGAGCGTGATCTTGGGCATATGAGGCCCATGGTAGCGCCGATGGCGCCGCCGGCGCGGGGCCTGGGTGGCCGAACCGTCGCGCTGTACTGGCCCGCTTCTCGGGCGTCGGCGCGGGCGATCGCCGTCGGCCGGGTGTGTTCTCGGCGCTGAGAAGACCGTCAACGGCTTTCCCAGTTTCGCCAGATGGCGCTGACGCCCTGAGCGATGCATCAAGACACTCGGCGTGGCTGGTGGCGAGCGTGCGTGTGTTGCACAGTGAGTGTGCGGGAGCGAGTGCTATCCGCAGTCACACGTACCGACCCACACACCAAACGCAGAAAGAGAGAGATCAAAATGAAGACCCTTGCGACCCTTGTCCTGACGACCGCGGCGTTGACCGCCGGTGCCAATGCGGACCTTGTTGGCAACTACTTCATCCTGCCCAACCACATCCCCGGCACGCCCCGGCACATCGATGTGCAGAGCGGTATCGACGGCGGCATCGTCACCGGTCTCGTGCAATCCACCCTTGGGCCCAACGGCCTGCCCGTCGCGACGAACCTCGCCAAGACGCGCGTCGCCGGCAGCGGCAACATTCAAGACCTTGATGCGACCACCGACGAGATCCTCTGGTGGACGCCCGGCCGCACCGGCAACCGCACGGTCCTCTTCGAGAAGACGCAGTCTGACCCCACGCCGTTCACGATGCGGCACAACTTCTTCCCCGATGGGCAGAACAGCAACGCCTGGGGCTTCCGGGCAGTGCATTGGACCGGGTCATTCTTCATGAATGCGGGCGACATCGCCTCGCTGACGATGTCACTCGAGGCCGACGACGACGCTTGGATCTTCATCAACAACACCCTCGCAGTTGACAACGGCGGCGTCAAGGCCATCGGCCACGTCTCAAACCTCTTGGGCACCGGCATGGTCAACGCCGGCTGGAACACGATCGACATCTTCTTCGCCGATCGCAACCAGGTGCAGTCGGGCATCGGCTTCCGCACCAACGCGGGCATCATTCCCACGCCGGGAGCTGCGGCCCTGATCGGCCTTGGCGGGCTCTGTGCGTCACGCCGCCGTCGCGTCTGAGCCCTTGATCTCAACGAAGTACTCGCCGATCTGACACACCGCAGGCACCGCGCATCGCGCGGTGCCTGCGTTTCGTTATCGAAGGCATCTCCCCCTTTGATTCGGGTGGTTTCGAGCGTGATCGCGGCGTCGAAGTTTCCCATCTTTACCACAGTTACCCCGAAACTGGCTGAGATTTTCGATCGCACGTTGTTCGTACCGCTTCCGTGGGCATGATGTTCTTATGGCGCGATTGTCGCGTCCGCGGATGGAAGAGAGAGATTTTCCACCGATCACGTTGGATGCGCTGGGCGATCCGGCTGCGAAGCGAACGCCTGTTCGCCGCGCTGTCTGGTGGCCATGGCGTTCACTGTTTCGAGGAGAGAGAGATGAAGAACTGGACTTCTTTGGCGGCGGTCGCGAGCGCGTTGTCCCTGACCATGATCTCGGGCGTCAGCGCCTCAGTCGTCACTGCGACATTCAACAACGTCGGCCCGAGCGAGGTCGTCACCGTGACGCTCGACGCGGGCGCGAACACGAGGCAGGTCCACTCGGGCCTCATGAACTGGACCCGTACCGGCGGGGACTACACCGGCGTCGGCACCACGTTCTGGACATTCTGCACCGAGATCACCGAGACCGTCAGCGGCGGCGCCTCGATCACTTATAACGTCATGGCCCCCGAGTTTGCGCCCAACACCGCGCCGATGGGTGCGGCTCGCGCCGCGCTGCTGAGCGAGCTGTTCGGTCGCTACATCGGCGTCGTGAACTTCGGAAGCGCGACGGACATGTCCGCGTTCCAGATGGCCGTCTGGGAGATCGCGTACGACGACGGCGTCGATCTCTCCGGTGGTGATTTCCGCGTCACTGCGGGCCCGAATCCCTCTCGCAACCTCGCGCAAACGTTCCTCAACGCGCTGGACGGCACCGGCCCGCAGGTCAATGTTGACGCGCTTGTCAACGTTGGTCGTCAAGATCAGGTTGTGCCTACGCCGGGCGCCTTCGCTCTGCTCGGTCTGGCTGGGCTCGCGGGCTCGCGCCGCCGCCGCTAAGGCTTTCGAACGTCTCGATCTCGCGTGCGAGTATCGCGACGACATCACCTGCCCCTTTCTCACGAATGCCACGGGTCGTCCCCGTGGTGTTCGACTTTTTGGAGTCGCGCGTGCCGAGTTTCGAGTGCCCAGTGCCCAGTGCCTAGTGCCCCAGGTACGCCTTGCGAACCGCATCGCTCTTGGCCAGGTCCGAAGCGGGGCCTTGCATCGCGACGCCGCCGGTCTCGAGCACCACGGCGGTGTGCGCGACTTGTAGCGCCATGTGGGCGTTTTGCTCGACGAGCAGG
>JAIEQQ010000430.1 GCA_019747615.1 Phycisphaerales bacterium | reverse complement strand
AGGCTTGGACGTTGGCGGGCGTGAGTTCGGCCCCTTGGGTCAGCGGGGCCCAGAAGACGCCGTTGAACCCCTCGAAGCGTTTCTCGGTGGGGTTGTAGCGCAGCGCACCGGGGACGCTCGGGGACCGCTGGGTGATGACGGACGCGGCGACAGCGATCGGGGCAGGAGTGATGGCCTGACGGCGCGTGAGCACGATGTAGCCTTCGGAGCCGCTGCAGTCTTGGCCGTTGTCAAGGCGGGTGGAGACTTCGAGGAAGACGGGCGTGCCGGAGGTCAAGGCCGGGAGGGGGACGACGACGGTGAAGAGGCCGCTGGTGACCTGGGCATCGTTGACGCACAAGGTCGGGCTGATCTTCTGGCCGCCCTGGCGCGCGTCGTAGAGCTCGAAGCGGATGTCGTACGTGCCGGTGACGGGAAGGCCGTTCTCGGTGAGCACGCCCTGGTAGGTGACGCTGGACGCGGATTGCGCCGCGGCGCGCGATGGGGCGCTCAGCAGTGCCAGCGCGACAATCAGAACGAGCGCGCCGAGAGAGGCGAACGGGCAGCGTGGGGCGGTGGGCGTGAACATGCGTGCTCTTGATCGGAAGGGTGATGTCCGAGCGGTTGTGTCGGGCGGGGGATGGGATACGAGTTCGCAAGATCAGTATGCGCGAGAAGTGGCGCGTCGGCAACACTTCGAGGCGTGCTTATCGGCCGAGAGACGGTGCTTCGCGAGCGGTCGTGGAGGGCTCGGAACGAACGGGGCCGGGATCTTGCGGGCGGGCGGCATATCGACGCGGAAAGAAAGAAGCCCCGGCGCGGGCCGGGGCTTTGTGGCGGTCCAGTCTGATTGTCTGTGGCACCGACCTGAGGACAGGTCGGGTATGTTCAGCGGCGACGACGCCCGCTGGCCAACGCAGCCAAGGCGAGCGTCGCGGCGGCGGTGGGGGCGGGGATGTTGATCGACGCGCTCAGGAGCAACGCGCCGGCGTTGGTGTCTTCGACGTGTTCGAACCTGAGCGCGGCGGAGGTCGGCGCAAGGACCGAGATCGGAACGATGTACTCGGTGACGCCCTGGGATGAAGGCAGGGCGAACTGGTTTGAGTACAGCGAGCCGAGATTGACGTTCACGGTGTTGATGTTCGCGCCGTTGTCGGGGCGGCCGGCGAGCGTGAAGGCCAGGACGTAGTTGCCGGGGGCGAAGTTGAACGCGGCGGTGGAGATGGTGCCGCCCTGGCCGGTGGTGCCGGCGAGGTCGAGGTAGAGGCCGTTGCCGGGGTAGTAGTCAAAGAAGCCGTTGCCGATGAGGTCAACTGAGCCCTCGGTGACGGTCCAGTTGGCCAGCGTCGCGTAGTTGAGCTGGCCGAAGCCGGTGTTCTCGGTGTCAAAGTTGTCGGAGAAAGGGAACTGGGCGAGGGCGGACGAGCCCGTCAGCGTGGCGATGGCGAGCGCGGCAACGATGGATCGTGAATGGAACATTCTCTTCCTCCAGTTTGAAGTCGAGCGCGCGCGACGAGGGCGCGCTCCGGACAACTCGGCAAGGCGGCGTGAGAGAGACGCCCCGCCTGAAAACGACACGAGATGAAAGTAACTCAAAGTGGTGGTAAAAGCCAGCATCGAATGCAATGTGAGGGAAACAATTGCGCAACGCTTGACGTTCGGTCGGTGCGTGGACGCGTGGCGGGGAGTAAAAAAGCCCCGGCGAGGGCCGGGGCTTTGAGGTGCTGGGCGAGTCTGATTGTCTGCGGCACCGAGCTGAGGACAGGTCGATGGCACCGAGGGACGGGCACCGTCAACTCGGGATCAGGGGTTCAGGTTGATGATGCGGTTCTCGCCGGTGGCGGGGTAGTTGTTGGGGTTGATGTTGCCGCCGAGCCACTGGCGGATGTAGTTCGAGAGGGCGCGCTGGTAGTTGACGCCAAGGCGGGTGTAAGCGGTGCCGCGGCCCCAGGGGTACTGATCGCCGCCGAGGCCGTCGGGGTTGAGGGTTGCCGACGAGTCGGCCGACTGGACGAGGAAGTCGATGGTGCCGATGTTGACCGACGGCGCGCCGGGAACGACCACGCCGTTGGCGACCAGAACGCGTCCGTCGTTGAGAACGACATCGCGAACACGCGAGCCGAAGTTCGTGATCGTGGTGACGTTGGTGGTGGGGTTGGTGAAGGTGGTGAAGGCGGGGAAGGAGCGATCGAAGGAGAACTGGAAGCCGGAGATGTGGGCGAAGCGGCCGTTGCCGTTGGTGGTGCCGTAGCGGCTCACGGCGTTCTCAAGGATGTTCTTGAGCGTCTGGGCCGAGACGTTGGGGACGATGGTGGTGACGTTCTGGAAGGCGGCCATCGTGAAGAGGTTGAGCTCGCTGACGTTGCTGTTGGCGAGGATGTTGACGTTGTTGCGGATGCCGCCGGCGTTCTGAATCGCGATGTCCGGAACGGGCGTGCCCAGCTGCTGGGCGAGCACGGTGGCCTGCCAGAGCGTGCTATCGGCGAACAGGTTGCCGACGTTGCGCTCCAGTGAGCGAATGCCGGTGGTGCCGGTGAGCACGCGGCCGTCGAGCTGGACGGTGGTGAATGCGGCGATGTTGGTGGCGAGGCTGGCGACGTATGCCGCGACGGGCTGCTCGATGGTGGTCAGGGCGGTGGGGTTTGGCGAGGTCGCGGCGAGCACCGGGATGGGGCGCGTGGCGTTGGCATCATCAAAGACGCCCAGGAGCACGCCGTTGTTATCGAAGTCGAGCACGAGCTGGCCGAGGTAGCGGTAGTTGCCGGCGGTGGTGACGGCGGGGATCTGGTTGCCGTTGGCATCGGGAATGAAGCGCGGGTAGCCGGTGCCGCCGAGGGCGGCGCCGCCAGCGTCGGCGGTGTCACCGGGGAGCAGCGCATCGCCGGGTGAGGCGAAGAGCTCGCTGCCGCCGCCGGAGATCACGGCATCGACCTTGGTGAGCTGTGCGATGGTGGCGATCTCGGTGCCGAAGCCCTGGAGGTGGGTCGAGACGATGATGATCTTGACGCCCAGCGCGTCGAGCGCGTCGATCTCAGACTGGATGGCGTTGACAACGGCGGTGTTGATGGCGATGTTGGGGCCGGGGCTGGAGATGAACGGGAGGTCAACGGTGGTGGCGCCGACGATGCCGACGAGGCGGCCGTTGACATTGCGAACGGTGCTTCTGGCGATTCGGGGGCTCGGGCCGGTGGTGAACGGGGCCAGGAGGGGCTCGCCGGCGAAGTTCAGGTTGCAGGAGATGAAGGGGCCCGAGGGCGGGACGTTGAGGCCGCTGATCACCGAGGCGAGGACGCCGGGGCCGCCGTCGAAGTCGTGGTTGCCAAGGGTGATGGCGTCGTAGCCGATGAGCTGGAAAGCGCGGGTGTCGTAGAAGGGCTGGCCGGGGGCGAGCGTGTCGTTGGCGTTGAAGTTGGCGCCGGGCAGGGAGTTATCGCCGGAGGAGATCATGACGACGCCGCGGGCGACGGAGTCGCCGGGGTTGACGAGGGCGGCGGCCTTCTGGTCGCCGACGACGGTGACGAACTTGGCGATGCCAGCGGCGCCGGCGGCTGGGCCGGTGGAGACGGGCAGGAGGTTGGTCTCGCCATCGTTGTTATGCAGGACGGTGAGGCGGAAGGTGCTGGGGGCGATGCCGTTGCGCGGCGCCGCGGGGGTCGCGGGCGTCTTGTCCTTGATGATCTTGGTGGTGCTGCGCGAGAGGGGCTTGGTGGTGGGCTCGGTGCCCTTGGTCTGAGCGAGAGCCGCGGCGTGAGCCGCGAGCGAAACGCCGGCGGCGAGAGCGAGGAATGATGCGAACTTCATGGGGAGCTCCTGAGTGGCGAGCGGTGTGTGTGGACGAAGCGGAGTGAACACAGGGCGCGTGGGGTTCAGGTCGGCGCGGCGGATCCGTGTGGCGTCGGCGCCTCTTGAGGCGTGCGACGCGGGCGGTGATCAGCGACGGCGACGCGCGGCGGAGAGGCCGGCGAGCGCGAGAATCGCGGCGGAGCCGGGGGTGAAGGTGAAGAGCTGGCTGCCGTTGGTGGCGTAGAGGGTGCTGCCGGTGTAGACCATGCCGGCGATGCTGGAGCCCTGCGAGATGACCGGCTGCGAGGCGCTCAGGCCCGAGGCGGAGTCAAAGGCCACGAGCGTGTCGGCGGCGGTGTTGTTGAGGGCCAGGGCCGCGTAGTTGTTGCCGCCGAGCGCGGCGAGGCCGGAGAAGTCCTGGCCGGTGGCGCCGATGTTGGCAACCGTGGTCAGCGCGGCGGTCGTGCTGTTGACGCGCGAGAGCGCGCCGGAGCCGCTGAGCAGCATGAGCGAGCCGTTGGCGAACGAGAGGTCGCCTTCGGGAACGGTGTTGGCCTGTGCTGCGACGAGCGTGGAAGCGCCGGTGGTGATGTTGATGGTGTAGAGGTCGGCGGCGACGGTGTACGCGTAGAGCGTCGAGCCGTCGTAGGCGATGCCGGAGATCTGGGCCAGGCCGGTCGTGCCGATGAGCGTCGCGGCGCCGGTGGCGGTGTCGATGGAGTAGAGGGACTGAGTTTGGAAGGCGTTGCCGAAGTTGCCGACGCCGAGCAGTTGCTGGGCGAGGGCGGCGGGTGCGAGCGCGAGGCTCGCCATGAGGACTGAGATACGCGTGAGCTTCATGAATCGCTCTCCTTAGGCCCCGAAAACGGATCGGAGCGGGTGTTGATTGCGGAGAGTGTCTGGCGATTCGGCGCGCTGTCAACAGGCGAGATGAGATACCGCGGAGGTCTCACGGAGCGTTTACCAAGTGCTGGCGAGATCTTCACAACTTGGGCGTTTGGGGGGCTGCGGCTTCGTGGGGCGGGCGTCCCGCCCGGCGTGCGCAGCGCGGCTCTCGCCATCGCAGGCGGGCACGCTGATGCGAGGTCGGCTGATTCGACGGCGGCGCGATTCGATCAACCGAAAGCGCGACGGTCCTGAGAGGGAGAGCCAAGGCGAACTGCGGGCGGGGCATTGCTGGTGGCGCTGGCGCGATCGCCAGCGAAAACCCGGTGATTTCACTGGTTGTTTTGTAAAGAACTCCGTAATCGAAACGAACCTCCGAATTTTTGGCAACGGCCGGTATGTTGTTGAGTATCTTGAGTGTGCGTGAGGCGAGAGGGAGAAAGCCGAGCCGCGACATGCGATTGATCACTCGTTGGTTATCGCCCCTCGGACGCTCTGGAGCCTTGGGCCTCGCAGCATTGGCGGGCGTGGCCTCAGGTGCGCGAGCGGATGTGCCGCCGAACTACGGGCACAACTTTGTTTCGATTCGCACGACGGTGACCGAGGGGTGGTCGCGCCCGCCGGCGGCTCAGTTTGCCCGTGATCTGCGGGGACGCGGCGTTGGGACGTACGAGTTCCGGATTGATCGGACGGAGACCACGGCATCGCAGTGGATCCAGTTCCTGAACACGTTCACGACGCAGTCGGATGCGTTGCAGCTCGAGTTTCGCAGCCGCGGGTTGATTGGGAACTCGTTTGGGTTTGTAAGCGATCTGAACTATTTCGGTCCCGGCGACCGCTACGCCTTGAACCCAGAACGACCACGCGCCGGCGACATGCCGATCTACGGGCTCTCGTGGACCGGCGCTGCGTACTACTGCAACTGGCTGCATCATGACCGCACAAGCGATTGGGCCACGATTCAGTCCGGCGCGTACGACCTCCGGGTGCTTCCGAACGCGATCCCCGTTCAGCAGCCGGGCGCGCGGTACTTCCTCCCGACGCTCGACCAGTGGCTGGTGTCAGCACACTACGACCCGAACCGCAGCGGCACGAGTCAAGGCGGCTGGTGGAACTTCCCGGGACGGTCGGATGTCCCCTTAGTCCCGGGCTTTCCGGGTCAGGGGCAGAGCCAGACGAGCAACGGCGCGCCATTCGTCTTGCTCGAAGACTATGCCATTCCTGTCGGCTCGTATCCCGGTGTCGTCAGTCCATGGGGGCTGCTGGATTCCTCGGGCGGGGTGGATGAGTTTTTAGGGAACTGGCAAACCGACGGAATCTCGTGGTACGCGTATGCCGGTGGCACGAGCGTGTTTTCTCCAAGCTCTGACGACCCGTCGATCGCGTTTCACGCACAGGACTTCGGCGGCTTCCGCATCGCATCGGTCATTCCGTCGCCGAGCACGGCGATGTTCATTGCGTTCACATTTGGACTCTACCCCTTTCATGTTCGCAGGAGGAACCGCTCATGATCAGACTTGCAACACTCGGCATCGCCCTCTCGGGTGTGCTCGCGGGCAACACGTTTGCAGACGTGTTCGTCGAACGGTATCAACAGAATCCGTTTCCGCCGTTCGAGTTATTCTGGGCGCGAGACTTCATCTCGTATCAGCCCGTGAACGGCCAACCTGTGAACGTCACTGTGCGACCGTTCGGTTCAGAGAACTTCACCGTCGGCAATCGTTACCGAGTAGTCTCGAACAGCCCGCTATCCGAGGTGATTGGCCAGATCACTGTGAGCCCACTGTTTGGGGCAACACCGATCGAATTGTCCATCGGCGATTCCGGCGGTGGGCAGTTGGCGGTCGGTCGTGGGTGCTTCAATTGAGTGGGCGGGATAAACACGTCAGGAGTCTCAGTCACGCTTTCTGCGTTTCTCAATGGCAGCCTGACGGGATTGCAAACTCCGAACATTGCAACGATTGATGTACTCGGGCGGGTTCTTGGGCCAATCAACGCGACGACCATCGGCTCCATTCGCGCAAACGCGATCGGAACTCCGCTGAGTAGAGCAACGATCTCCGCCGGTGCCGGTGGCATTCAAGAGATCCGGACGCTCCGACGACCGTTGGACGCGGCGCTGCTTGCAGATTGCTGGGCGAACATTTCGGTGTCTACTGGTGGCAACATCCAACTCGTCGTCGCCGAGGGTGTTGTATTCGGGAACATCTCTGTACTTGGAAATGGCCGGATCGTGCGAGTGATTGGCGTGGAAGGAGTTGGAGGGTTGATCTCAACCC
The DNA here is from genome assembly GCA_019747615.1 of Phycisphaerales bacterium. The sequence goes on along the minus strand of JAIEQQ010000430.1, from coordinate 7,057 downwards.
AGAGTGGTGCCATCGAACGCGTGTCAGCCGGATGGGCGGGTGCGCCACAGTTTGTGGCAGTCAACGGCAGCGGTGATCTGGGCATTCGGCCGTTCGACTTTAACGGCTTTGTGACGCCAGCCCCGGTGTTCATCAGCGCTGGTGCTGGCATCACGCGAGTCGAATCGGTCGGTGGCTCAATCTACGGCGACATCAGCGCGGCCACTACGATCAGCGATGGCATTTATGCCACAGAATCAATCACCTCGATCGACCTCTTTGAGAATGAGACAACTGGGACTGTCGTCGCGCCGAACGGGATCGCGACGATCACCGCCGGCGCAGACCTGAATAGCACAGTGACCTCGTCGAATGGGACCTTGACGAGCGCCACAATCGGCCGCGATGTTCGCGCCAACATCAGCGTCAGGACTTCGCCGCAAGCCTTTGACATCCGTCGCGACCTTCGCAGCAATGTCTCGATCACCAACGGCCTCAGCTCTACCGGACTCATCCGGGTGGGCCGCGACATCGCGGCGACCGGTCAGATCACCGTGAACTCCAGCGCCGCGTCGAGCGGTGCGGTGGGACTGGCTGGACAGGTGATTGTCAGCTGGCAGGGCAGCGCGACGGGGCTCGCCGGTCAGTTGCTCGGCAGCGTTCGAGTCAATCGCGCCGCCGGTCAACCGACGCTGCTTGTGTCGAACCCCGCGTACTCGAACGTCAAGTCTGAACTTGGCGGCGGCGCGGTCGGCTTAGCCCCGTTCACGATCAAGGGCCAGGACTCGGTCCCAATGTTCACCACACCCACCGGCGGGATCGCGAACTTCGCGACGTTCCGTTCCGGAGCGAGCCCGGTCGTCGTCTCTTTCCGCGGCCCGGTCACGTGGGGCGTCAGTGAATCGCCGGTTCAGATCCGCCGGTGCCTGACCGGAGATTGCGCGACGTTCGATGTCATCCCAACTTCGGACTACACCGTCACTCCGGCGGACAATGGGCGTGATCTGGTGATCCGGCCGACGACGAGTAGCTCGGCATGGACCTACGCGAGGTATCAGGTCGTGCCGACAGCGTCACTTCGGGCGAATCTTGGTCTGACGCCGAACCCTTCAGTTTCCACGCAGGCGTTCCCGTTCGCGCTGTCGTGCTTTGTGAGCGGAATCGCAAATCCTTGTGACATCGCCAACGACAACGGCACGCCGCTGCCGCCGTACGGGACGCTCGGCGTCAACAACGGCGTGACCGAAGGGGACTACAACTTGTTCTTCAGCGGCTACTTCACCCCCGAACCGTGGTGTGACATCGCCAACGACGCGGGCCAGCCGCTGCCCGGCGACCCGCTGGTTCCGAACAACGGCGTGACCGAGGGCGACTACAACGCGTTCTTCGCATACTACTTCGAAGGCTGCAGTAGCTAAAGCGCGCCTTTCACGGTACATTGCAGTCAACGACCGCGATGCGCACGCCGCATCGCGGTTGTTGTTGATTGATTCTCAGTCACTTTGTCGTTGCGATGTTGTCTGTCGCTACGGATTGAGACAGGTCCCCCGTGAATCTCAGGGGAGGCACGGCCGTGGAACCCGGACAGTTCCTGGAAAGAGGGGGTACCCAGAGGCACGAGTTCACGAAGACTCCGTTTTGTACGCTCGCATGCGCCGGAGGGTTTCGGCAGACCACGTGCTTGCGCACGCGGCTCTGACTAAGACGTTGCGAGATCGAACGCCGATTGGTAGTCTTTGGTCCTATGGATATTCGACCCGGCGAGCAGTACACGATTCGGCGGAAGTTTTTCAAGCTCTTCGGAGCCGCGTTTTACATTTGTGACCCCCAGCAGAAGGTCATCGCGTATTGCAAGCAGAAGGCCTTCAAGCTCAAGGAGGACATCCGCGTCTGCACGGACGAGTCGCAGGGCACCGAGTTGTTCAGCATGAAGGCGCGGAGCATCATCGACTTCGGCGCGACGTACGACGTGGCCCTGCCCGACGGCACCAAGCTCGGCTCGATGCGCCGCAAGGGGCTGGCGAGCAGCTTCCTTCGCGACTCGTGGGTCGTCTTCGGCGCGGGTGATCGGCCCATCGCTTCATTGCAAGAGGAGGGGAGCTTTCTGGCGTTCTTGCGGCGGTATGTTGAGTTTGTGTCGTTCCTCTCGCCGCAGAAGTTCACGCTGGCGCGGACGGGGCCTGATGGCAAACCGGGCACGCCGATCGCGAGCTTTCGCACGCACTTCAACCCGTTCCTCTATCGCCTGAGCATCACGGTTCTGGCCGATGATCCGGAGCTTGATGATCTGATGATCCTGGCGGCGGGCTCGCTCATCGCGGCGATCGAGGGCCGGCAGGGGTAGACGGGGCGAGCGCCGTTCGGATGACCGCGATCTTTGCGCAAGTCCGCGTGCTCGTGCACGCGGCTCTCACGGTCGCAACGAAAAACCCTCGCCACGGGGCGAGGGTTTGGTGTCGGGCTTGGAGCATGTTGTGATCTGCGGCACCGACCTGAGGACAGGTCAATAGCGCGGGATCAACGCTTGGAGAACTGGAAGCGGCGGCGGGCACCGGCCTGGCCGTACTTCTTGCGTTCGACGTCGCGCGCGTCGCGGGTGAGCATGCGCTTGTCGCGGAGGACGGCCTCGGTGGTGGGATCGTAATCCTTCAGGGCGCGAGAGATGGCGAGCATGATGGCCTGGGCCTGGCCCATGTAGCCGCCGCCGTCAACGCGGATGAAGACTTCGAGCTTGCCGTGGGTGCCGGTGGCCTTCAGCGGCGAGAGCGCGTCGGTGCGATCGCGTTCCTCGGCGAAGTACTCTTCGATGGTCTTCATCTTCTTGGACTTGGATTGCTCGGTGTGGATCATGACCTTGGCAACGCCGTCCTTGGGCGTGCGGAGGCGTGCGCGGGCGACGGCGGTCTTGCGACGGCCGGTGCCCCACCACCAGCCCTGCTTGTCAGCGGGCTTGGCGACGCCGAGCGGGCGCTCAAAGGGCGCGTTCGCGGCGGGAGCAACTGCGACGGGGGCGACGGCGGCCGCGGCAGGGACCGCGGGAGCGCTGGCGACGGTTTCAACGGCTGCGGCCTTGGGGGCCTTTTCAACCTTTTTGGGAGTGCGGGGCTCGGCCATGTGGTGGTCTCGTTTCTCTGAGCGAAGGCTCAGCGGTGTTCAATCGGGGGAAGGGATCGAGGGATCAGGGGATCAAGGGATCGAGGGATCGAGGTGGAAAGGGGAAAGAGGAACGAGGGGGATCAGGAGACTTTGAGTTCTTCGGGCTTCTTCGCGGCGTGCGGGTGCACGTCGGTCGGATAGACCTCGAGGTTGGAAAGCATGACGCGGGCCAAGCGGTTCTTGGGCAACATGCGGCGCACGGCGTCGGAGACGAGGAGATCGGGCTTGGTCTCGCGGACCTGGCCGTAGGTCTGAACGCGGAGACCACCGGGGTACCCGGAGTAGCGCATCTTCAGGCGGTTTGCGCCCTTGTTGCCGGTGAGCTCGACCTGCTTGGCGTTGATGACGATGACCTTGTCGCCGCAATCAACGAAGGGGGTGTACTCGGGGCGGTGCTTGCCCATCAGGACAACAGCGACCTCGGCGGCAAGGCGGCCCAGTGGGATGCCGGCGGCATCGATGACGCGCCAGGGCTTCTGGACGCGGCCGGGCATGAGATAGGTGGTTTCGCGACGCATGGGTGAACTCCGGGGGGAGAGGGGAAGGGACTGGGATCAAGGGATCAAGGGATCGAGGGATCAAGGGACCAAGGCAGGAGGCAAAAGGGGACAGGGTTCGCGGGACCGGGGACTTGGCAGAGGGCGATGACGCCGATGCCGTGGGAGCGGGAGGGTTCGCCGCCTACTGGGCGGGGCAGGCGGAGCGAGGTGCTCCGCAGAGTTTTGGGGACGTGCCGGTGGCGCAGGGCGCGATCGGCGGGAGGGAAGTATTGGCGGGCCGGAGCGGGGATTCAAATGGTCGAATGGTCAAATGGCCAAATTGCCAAATGGAGGCGGGGGCGAGGGGGCTGGGGAGGTGGGACGCGGGCGGTTGATAGGTTGAGGGTGAGGCGGTTGGGGTTGGCGGCGGTGTGGGAGGCTCTGGTGGGTTGGGTTGTGGGCGGGGCGGGTCGCACGGACAGAGGTGTGCGGTGTCTGGGGTGTAGGAAATTGATCGAGGGCGGAGTGACGGCTGACGGAGGGCTTGGCCATGACGTCGATCGCGTTTGCGGTGTTGGTGGGGATGTTGGTGGTGGGGGTGGTGCTGTTCTTTGTTGGCAAGCGGGGGCGGCGGTTGAATCGGAACCCGGTGTGCCGCGATTGTGGGTTTGATTTGGTGGGGGCGTATCCGGGGGTGGTGACGTGCCCGGAGTGTGGGTCGGGGTTGAAGCGCGATGGCGCGGTGCGCATCGGCGTGCGCCGGCGGATGGTGTCGCTGATGTTTGTGGGCGTGGTGATGGTGCTGATGGCGATTGCGCCGCTGGGCATTGCGGGATACGCGACGGTCACCGGATCGAACATCAACCCGAGCAAGCCGACGTGGCTGTTGCTCGCTGAGGCGCGCTGGGCCAGCGGCACTCAGGCGGATCTGATCGGCAAGGAGCTGCTGGATCGGATGGTGGTCAAGAAGATTCTGCCGGCGGGGTACGGGCCGCTGGTGGAGGCGGCGCTGGCGCGGCAGGCCGATCGGTCGATGAGCTGGAGCGACGCGTGGGGCGACATTGTCGAGCGAGCATCGGTGGACAACGTTTTGACGGCGACGCAGCGGGCGCAGTTTCAGAAAAACGCGGTGATGCTCGCGATTGAAACGCGGCCGCGGGTGGTGCGTGGTGAGCCGCTGCCGCTGTTCTTCAAGCGTGCGGATCAGCGGGTGAGCACGAATGCGAACGCGTATGCGCAGGTGTGGGCGCGGTCGGTGAAGCTCGACGGGGTTCCGCTGACGCGGGTTGTGCCGTCTTCGCGGATGTACCCGGGAGTGACCGCGTCGATGGCGAGGCAGATTCGCGCCAGCAGCGCGATGCAGCCGGTGGGGTATCTCCAGCTCTTTGGCAGCGCGATGGGTCAGTGGTCGCGGACGTACGGCACGACCGTGTCGACGGCGGCGACGGTGCCGGCGGATGCGAAGGTGGGGCCGGCGGTGGTCGAGGTTGAGTTGGGCTATTCGGTGGACCTGCCAGCGACGGCACCCCAGACGCAGACGTTCAGCGTCATGTCGGCGGTGGTGCGGGGGATCGCGAGCGGCGGGTCGATCTCCGGCGGTATCGCCGCGAGCGGGCTTGGGCGCGAGCGTGTGACGCTGAGAGTGCCGGTGGAGATTGTCGATGGGGCGGTGCCCGCGGCGGGCGGAGGCGCACCGGGCGATGCGCGTGTGATGGTGGTAGAGCCGGATGACATGACGACCGCGAAGCTTGCGATGTCGTTGCGGCCCGGGAATGTCAATCTCCAGGCGATGAACTATGGCACCATCGGGCGACAGAAGCCGACGTCCTGGCTGTCGATCCAGATGACGATGGGAAAGGAACAGACGATGATCGCCCACTCGGTGGCGGTGCGCGTGGATGGGAAGCTGATCCCGGCCGGAGAGGTTGTCAGCCAGGAACACGCAGACGGGTCGCAGACGTACAACTACTCGCCTGATTCGACCTTCCGAACCCTCACGGTGACGCTGGAGCGCGATGTTGAGAATGTGCCGTCGCTGATCGATGTCGTGCTGACGCCGAAGCCGGAACTGGCGAAGCTGACGCGATCGATGACCAAGGTCTATGGCGGGACGATCGAGATCAAGGCCGTGGCGGTGACGGTGTATGACCCGCAGGGCATCGTGGCGAAGCGGAAGACTGCGAAGGAGAAGAAGGAGGAGGCCGACGCGAAGGAGAAGGCCAAGGACGAGAAGAGTGACGAGAAGGGCAAGGAGGGGGAGGGGGCGAAGGAGAAGGCGGGGGAGTGAGTTGCGAGTCGCGATTGAAAGGCGGGTACACGGGGGACGCGGAGGTACACGGAGGGGGAGATCGAGGGATCAGGGGATCAAGGGAGCCCCGAGCGCGAGCTCGGGCTTTCGCCGTGGACATTGGAGTACGCAGAGCACGCCGCGGGAGCGGAGAGGCGCAGAGGAAATGCACCAGATACGAGTGGGGCGGGCTGTGTGGTGCGTGTGCGGATAGAGTCGGGGATGAGGGCTGGCGGAATGCGTGCTTGGGTTGCGGGGCGTGAGCGCTTTGTGTGGCGTGCGGTGGTGGCTTTGTTGGTGGTGTTTGCGTTGTTTGTCGTTGAGGTTGTGGGGACGGTGAGCCAGTCATATGAGCGCGGCGTGACATTCATGCTCGGGAAGAAGTACTCGTCAAGGCAACGTCTTGAGGGGTGGCTTGGCACACGTGAACTGGTTCCACACTTTCGGGACGGAGCCCCACGTTTCGAAAACAATCACTATTCCACACCGGCACCACCGATACGGTTGCCTTGGATGGGCGATTGGTCTCTTGTCAGCCGTTCCAAAGCGCTCGACGTTGAGTCGATCGCGCATGTCAAGCCGCTGCCTGAGCATCCCGGCGATACTGCGTATCACTACCAGGGCGCGCGGCGTGATTCGGTTGGTGTTTTCGTGCCGCTGGCGTATGTGGTGACGCGGGCGGATGGGCGGGTGACGGCCCAGGATTTGATGCAGGAGTCGTGCTGGACGGTGTGGTCGGCGGCCGAGCCGGGGTTTTGGAGGTTTGATGTTTCTTGGCCTGGCGTTGCGGCGCGGCTGATAGTCGCGGCTGGCGTGGTCGGCGCGGTTGGATTGGTGACAATGATGGTTGATCGGTCACGCCGCCGTCGGTGCCGTTGCGTTCGCTGCGGTCATGCGCTGTTGGCCGAGCAGGCGCGGTGTCCGGAGTGTGGAGTTGATCGGTGTGGGGAGCCCGCCGAGCCGCCGAAGGAAGATCCGAAGGGCGGCGGCGAGCGATGAGTTGGGCGGGGTGACGATCGAAGAAGGCATCGAGGCACGCGGCATCGAGGCATCAAGGGGCGGCCGGCCGACCGGGGGTGATCGTGGCGGCTATTCTTGGCGGTCTTGGTTCGGGCACTCCGCGTGAGCGGGGCGCTGTTGTTGGTACTCATTCTTG
>JAIEQQ010000566.1 GCA_019747615.1 Phycisphaerales bacterium | reverse complement strand
GTCGTCTTCGTACTCGAGGGCGAACTGGAAACGACGCTCGCCGACGGGCGAGTCTTCACCCTCACCCGGGGCATGTCGTACCACGTCGCCGATTACGGCGAGCCCCACATGTCTCGCAGCACGACCGGCGCCAGACTCTTCATCGTGGATTGACGTGGGGCAGGCGTCCCCGCCTGCCTCCCGCCGACCAACGGCCCCGACCCAGTGCCCGATGCCCAGTGCCCAGCGCCTTCCCGCCTCGCCACGCCTGAGAACAACTCACGCCGCATCCGTAAATACCCTTACAAAACACATCTAGGCGCCTCCCGGGCCGGATTTTCTCGTATTTGTGCTTGACGTGACCGCCTGCGTGGGTGAAGTTATAGAAGCAGTGCGGCCTATGTGGGTCGTACTCGATTGGCGTGTCGCGGCGGAAGCGCCCTGACGGCCAATCTGACGCGAGACGGTTTCTGTGCTCGGTTGGGATGTCGCGGCGCAGTCGCGATCACCCAAACGAGCCCGGGGCTGCGGTCGTTTTTTAGGAGAAGAGAGATGAAGTTGTTCGCACTGGTCCTCGTGGCTTCGGCCGGTCTTGCCAGCTCCGCTTCGGCGCAGTCGCTGGTTCCCCTCTCCACCTTCGGTGTCAACGGCTGGCGCGCCCCGGGCGCTGTCCAGGCGGGTGATGCTGCGGGTACCGCGCCCAACGGCGTGTACCTCGGCCTCAACGGCGCAGGCTCCAACACCGAGCGCGGCTTGGCCTACAACCGCGCCACCGGCAACCTCATCCTCGTCACCCGCAACGGCGACATCACCGCTGGCGCCACCCAGATCCGCGTGCTTGACAGCACCACCGGCCAGGACCTCCGCGGCCTGCAGCAGCCCGCCGCCCTCATCACCGGCGGTGATTTCGCGGTCAATCAGGTCGGCATCTCCGACTCCGGTCAGGTCTTTGTGACCAACATGTCCAGCAACATCCGCACCGGCCCGGGCTTCCGCGTTTACACCTGGGGCAATGACAACGGCGCGACCGTCCCGACTCTGCACTACGCCTCGTCCTCACTCGGCTCCTTTGGCGCCGGCGGCACGAACCCGCGCCTCGGTGACTCCTTTGATGTCATCGGCAGTGGCGCGAACACCCGCCTTGTTGCCGGCTTCTCAGGTATCCAGGGCTACGTGACCATCACGGGCGACACGTCGCCGACGGGCCGCGTTTACACCGGCACCGCGACGCCCACGCCGCCCGCGGGCTCGGGCACGCTGACCGGCACGAACGCGGCCAGCCGCTTCGCGGCGGGCATCACCTTCGCTGGCAACGGCGACACGATCTGGGGCAAAATCACCGGCGCGACCGCCTCGGTGGCGCACTTGGTCCGCAACCAGATCACCGGCGGCACCGCGAACACGATCCAGCAGGCCGGCCTGGCTTCCGCCGGCGAGTCGCGCATGGACTTCGCCACGATCGACGGCCAGAACTTCCTGGCCACGCTCGACGCCAACAACGGCCGCGTGTACATCTACAACGTGAACAACCCCGCAGCGCCCCAGAGCGTCTTCACCTTCGCCGGCTCCCCGACGGGCTTCTCGGCCATCCCCGGCACCGCCACCTACAACTCCAACGGCAACGCCACCGGCTCGGTCCAGTGGGGCGCGATCAACAACTCGCTGGCCCAGGCGACCCTGTACGTCCTGAGCTCCAACAACGGCATCCAGGCCTTCACCTTCACCGTCCCGACCCCCGGCGCGATGGCGCTTCTGGGCCTTGGCGGGCTGGTCGCTGGCCGTCGTCGTCGGTAAATCCCCTGGTGTTTTCCACATTGGGCTTGCACTGGATGCCCAGCGTGTGGTAAAGTTATGAAAGACTCGCCACCCCTGCCCGGAAGGTCAGGGGTGGTTTTCCAGATGAGCAACCTCAGCGAGTTCAAACCCGTCGTCGCCGAGCCCGGTCGCCCGCTCTATCAGGCGGTCAAGCTGGCGATTCGCGAGGCGATCGATAGCGGCAACTTCGCGCCGGGAGATCAGCTTCCGAGCACCAAGGAACTCTCGAACCAGATCGATGTCTCGCTGGTAACCGTGCATCGGGCCCTGCAAGAGCTTGTCGCCGGCGGCGTGCTCCGTCGCGGCCAAGGGCGCGGCACGTTTGTTCACGAGCAGTACGTCGCTCGCGCCAAGCCCTCCAGCGGCACGCGCATCGGCTTGGTGTTCCACGAGCAGGCCTCGCTGGCAGACTTCTATCACGGGCACGTGATCGAGGGCGTGCGGCGCGGCGCGATGGACATGGGCGCGGACCTGGTCGTGCTGCACTTTGGCGAGGATTGGCGGCGCGAGTGCCATGGCTTCATTTATGTGAACCCGCTGCGCAAGCAGCTCAACAGCATGCCGTGGTTCGGCAATACGCCGGTGACGGTGCGTCGCGGCAAGCAGCAGTTGCCGGGTCGCCCGCCGGTGATGGTCGTCGGCGCTTCGTTCGAACACGATCACGTGCACTCGATCGACACGGATAACGCGGACATCGCGATCCAAGCGGTCGAGCATCTGGTCAGCCTCGGGCACACGCGGATCGCGTATGTCGGCGGCGGGGCGGAGGTCTGCAACAACATCGATCGCTGGCGCGGGTTCCGCGATGCGATGGATCGCGCCGGGCTTGCGGTGGATGAACGACTGGTGATGCGCGTGCCGGGATGGAAGCTGAGCGAGGCGGCCAAGCCCGTGCTGCGCAGCATGCTGACCTCGGCGACGCGCCCCACGGCGGTCTTCGGCGCGGGGTACTACTTCGCGCTCGATTGCTATGCAATGGCGGGCGAGCTTGGGATGAACATTCCGGACGATCTGGCGATCGTGGGTGTTGATGATCCGCCCAGCGGCGAGTATCTCTCGCCCGGGTTGACGACGCTGCGCCAGCCGCTTGAGGCGATGGGGCGGCGGGCGGCGACGGGGCTTTTGCATCTTTTGACGCAGGACGAACAACTGCGGAGCACGGAGTTTCTGAAGGCAGAACTGTTGGTGCGTGGATCAACGAAGCGGTCTTGATCGAAGCGGATAGAGGCAAGTCACAACTCTGGTCGTCGTGGGCTAGACACACGGGAGCAGGCAGATGAACATGAAGAATGGTTGTCGAAACAGCGGCGGGCATGCGGCGGGCCACCGAAAGGCGTTCACGCTGATCGAACTGCTGGTGGTGATCGCGATCATCGCGCTGCTGGTGGGAATCCTGCTGCCGGCCTTGGGCCAGGCGCGGGCCGCGGCCCGCGCGACCAAGTGCCTGAGCAACCTGAAGCAGAATGGCACGGCGCTGGTGATGTACAGCAACGACTACAAGGCCAAGTTCCCGATGAACGTGAACGACACGGGCAAGTACTGGTACGACGAAGAGCGGATCGGTCGCTACTACCCGAACATCACGCCTGCGGATTCGGTGAACGGGCAGTTCACGATCGGCGGCGGCGCGATGACGTGCCCGAATCACCCCGAGGCGGGTCGGTCGTACGCGATGAACTACTGGGGCAGCTCGGCCACGCGACTTGCGTCGACTGGCTCTGCCGATCCGATCACGGATCCCACGCGAGCACCGCTCACGCTCGACAACCCGAACCAGTTCAACAGCTTCTTTGATGCGAGCGCTGACGGCGGGTCCAAAGTTCTTCTGATGGGTGAAGCGTGGGCGTGGAACGGCACTCGAACGAGCCAGGGCGACCGAGTGTGGTTCACGAACTCCACGATCGGGCCACAAGGCACGCCGTGGGCGCGATTCGGTGGAGCGACGGGCGTGTTCGATCCGGGCGGCGGCGGTGGCAGCGGGCCGAACTGGAGCGCAGAGGCTCCCGAAGCGTCGGGTGTCACTCCCGGCAACCCGAGGTTTTACACACCGTTCTACCGCCATCCGGGCCGCTCAAAGGACACAACGAGAGCCGACGGGAACACCCATCTGGTGTTCGTCGATGGGCACGCCGAGAGCTTCAAGCAGATCGACCTTGTCACGGGCACCGGCCAGACGTCGGACCGATTGACCGGCAAGGCCCTTTGGAATCCCAAGAACGCAACCACGTCGGTGGCTGCCCCCTGAGTCGTGTCTTGCGTGTGGGAGCTCCGACGAATGAGAACCTGCGCTGCGTGGATCGCGATCGCGGCGGCGATGCTCGCGTGGGTTTGCGCGCCGGGTTGTGATGATCGCGGCGCTGCTGGCGATGGGCGCGATCCGGTTACGCGCGTCAAGACTCTGGAGCTCTGGACGCTCGCGCTCAAAGGTCGCCCCGAACTTGAGGACTACGTGCGCTCGCAGATCGCGGCGTTTGAGCGTTCGCACGCCGGTGTGCGGGTGGTGTGGGTGGATGTGCCGTTTCGCGAGGTGGATCGGAAGCTGATGGCGGCCGCGGCGGCGGGGCGCGCGCCGGATGTTGTCAACTTTTCGGACAAGACGTACGCGCGGTTTGTCGGGCTCGGTGCGCTTCGTGATCTGCGCGACGTGCTGCCCGGTGATCCGAAGGCGGTGTACCTCCCCGGTGCGCTGAGTCTGTGCGAGATGCAGGGCACCAGCGGCCGGATGGAGACGCTGGCACTGCCCTGGTATCTGACGACGCAGGCGGTGCTGGCCAATGAGGATTTGCTGAGCAAGGCGGGGATGAACGGCAAGACCTTGCCTCGCACGTGGGCGGGCTTGCGTGAGGCGGCGCGGGCGTATCGCAAGGCGGTGGGGGATGACGGGACGTACCTGTTCAGCGTGCCGCTGGGACATGAGTCTGACTTTTTGATGATGCTGTTTTCTGATGGCTTGCGCCCGCTGACGGTGGGCGCTGACGGGCGGTTGAAGTCGAATCTGCTGGACCCGGCGGTGGTGGCGGGCGTGAAGGCGTGGGTTGAGTTGTTTCGGGAGGGGGCGCTGCCGCGTGACGCGGCGACCGGTGGCGTGCAGCATCTGACGGATTTATACAAGCGGAACCGGCTGGCGGTGATCAACTTCGGGCCGAACTTTTTGAACGTGATCCGACAGGAGTCGCCCAAGGTCTACGAGGCGACGCGCGTGGGGCCGGCGATCACCGGTGAGATGGGGCGCGGGCATATTGCGGTGATGGTGCTGGGCGTGACCACGCAGAGCAAGGAGCCGAAGCTCGCGGCGGAGCTGGCCTGGGCGCTCTCATCGCCCGAGAGTCAGGCGGCGCTGTGTGGTATCGTGCCGGTGTTGCCGAGCACGAGGGCGACGGTCGACAGCGATCTGTTCGCGATGCCCACCGGCGAGCGTGCGGCGAGCATGACGCCGGCAGCGTTGAAACTGGCGCAAGCGCAGTCGATCGCGGCCGAGAGTCTGAAGACCGCGGTGGCGTTCACGCCGTCGCTGGCGGAGTGGCCGGACATGCGGCGCGCGTTTGAGGATCGGATCAAGCGGGCGATGCTGAGTGGCGAGCCGGTCGAGGACTCGCTGAAGGTGTTTGATGCGGAGTGGGGGTGGTTCTTGGCGGGGGGTGGTGGGGGCGCGGGTGAGGGAGTGCTGCCGCGGGGCGGGAAGGCGAGTGCTGAGCGATGAGGGATGAGTGCTGAGTGGTCAGAGATCGCCACATGGCACAGAAGACAAAGCAGCAAAGCAGCAAAGCAGCATATTGAACCTGATCTCTGAATCCCGTTCTCTGATTCCCACGATTGCCGATTGCCGAATTCCGATTGCCGTCCCCGATTTCTGACAACTGACAACTGACAACCGCCGCATGCCAAAGACACTCGGAACACGCTGGTACACGCCTTGGGCATTTCTGATGCCGGCGGTGTGCGTGCTGGGGGTGTTCTTTGTGGTGGCGATGGTGCAGGTGGGGTACTACTCGCTGACGCGGTACACACCGTTCAGCCCGAGCGGGCCGGAGTTTGTCGGGCTGGAGAACTATCGGCGGCTGATGAGCTCGGATCGGTTTTGGTGGTGCTTGTTGAATAGCTTCTTGTATCTGCTGATCACGCCAGCGATCATCGCGCTGAGTTTGTGGGCGGCGATGGTGGTGGAGGCGGGGCTTCGGGGGACCAAGGGTTGGCTGCGGGTGGTGTTGTTCTTACCGGTGGTGACGCCGACGATCGTCGCGGCCATCGCGTGGCGGGCGGCGCTGGAGGAGCGCGATGGCGTGATCAACTCGGTGCTGCGGCTGGTGGGGATGCCCGGTGCGCCGTGGCTGTCCGAGTGGCCCTGGACGCTGGGCAGCGCGATGATGGTGACGTTGTGGAAGGGGTTTGGGTTTTACATGATGATTTTCCTGGCGGCCCTCTTGGCGGTGCCGCGGGAGTTGAAGGAGGCGGCGTATCTGGATGGGGCGGGGCGATGGGGCGTGTTTCGGCACGTGGTGCTGCCGAGTATCTGGCCGGTGGTGATGCTGGTGTTTGTGATCTCGTCGATCGGCGCGCTGAAGGTGTTTGAGGAGTTGTATGTGACGGTGCGCGGCGCGCCGGTGGAGGACCAGACGGTGGTGCCGCTGATCTATGACACCGCGTTTGAGCGCGGCGATTACGGGCTGGCCAGCGCGATCGGGATCACGCTGTTCCTGGTGATCCTGGCGTTCTCGCTGGTGAACCTGCGGCTGAGTTCGCGGAACGCCAGAGCGGGGGGTGCGTAAATGGAGCGACGCCCGACTTGGCTGACGCTGGTGATGTACGTGGGCGCGGGGCTGCTGGCGGGGCTGGCGGTGGGGCCGGGGTTGTTCTTGTGCGTGGTGGCGCTGCAGCCGGCGGAGAGCTCGTTTTTCTCGATCCCCACCGAGCCGACGGGCAAGAACTTTTCCGATGCGTGGACCAAGGGCGGGCTGGCGGGGCCGATGCTCAACAGCGTGATCGTGACGCTGGTGCGGAGTGTGCTGAACGTGGTGCTCGCGGCGCTCGCTGCGTATCCGCTGGCGCGCATGCAGTTCCGCGGGCGGGGCGCGCTGTTTGTGATCATCCTGGCGACGATGATGATTCCCGAGCAGGTCATCGTGGTGCCGATGTTCCGCACGATCGTGCAGATGGGGCTGGTCGATACGCTCATCGCGGTGGTGCTGCCGTTCAGCGTGAGCGCGTTTGGGATTTATCTCTGCAAGCAGGCGTTCGAGCAGATTCCGATGAGTTTGGAGGAAGCGGCGCGGATTGATGGCGCGGGGACGCTGCAGATCTGGTGGCACGTGATGCTGCCCTTGGCGGCGCCGACGCTGGCGACGCTGGCGCTGTTCAGCATGATCGGGGCGTGGAGCGAGCTGCTTTGGCCGCTGATTGTGCTGCAGAGCAGCGACAAGTACACGCTGCCGGTGGCGGTGAACCAGTTGCTGGGTCAGTTTGCGGACAATCCGAGGCTGCCGTACGCCGCGGCGGTGTTGACGCTGATCCCGATCGTGGCGGCGTTTGTGGGGGCGCAGCGGTTTTTGAAGCCGCAGATGTTTGCGGGGAGTGTGAAGGGGTGAGGGGGAGCCTTCAGCCGACAGCTTTCAGCCTTCAGCAGGAGGCATCAGGCATCAGGCATCAGGCATCGGGCACTGGGCATTGGGAAGAGTGTGGCTGCGTTTGGATCCTGCTTGCACGATTGCCGATTGCCCCGTGCGGGAGCGGATTGAGAGCGAGTCGCCTTTCACCCGATAAGGGCAAGGTGATGTGCCGAATTCAAGGGGAAGGTGGGTCTGGTGTCTGGTACCCTTAGGGCAGTGGGGGCGTAGTGACGATACGATTGACGACGCAGGTGCCTCGCGTCGCAAGCCTCGAGTCTCACGCCTCACGCCTTTTTCGGAGCACGCCATGTCAACCATTTCGCCCTCCATCGGTTCGACAGTCAGCAACGGCGCGGCTGGCGGCTTCGCCGACAAAGTCCAGATGCAGCACCGGCTCTTCGGCGAGCTCTCGGCGATGTTCGCGCGCGAGGTGCCGATGTACGACCGCGCGCTGCTGATCAACCGAGTCTGCAACACCGCGGTGTGCGATGTGCTGAAGAAACTGCACGTGGGCTTCGATGTGAGCGCCGAGCAGATCGATCGCACCAGCGGCGAGCGCCACGGCGCCATCCGCATCGGCCGGCCCGATGAGTACCGCTGGATCGGGCGGTTCTTTGCCCAGTTTGCGATGGAACCGCACAACTTCTACGACATGACCAACGTCGGCAGCAAGAGCCAGCCGATCATCGCCACCGCGTTCCGTTCGAGCGTGAACCCCGAGCATCGCGTGTTCAGCTCGGTGCTGGTGACGGATTACTTCGCGCCCGAGACCAAGGCCCGCATCGAGGCGTTGGTGGGCCAGCGCCAGGTCTTCAGCGACCTCGCGCGCGAGCTGATCGAAAAGGGCGAGCGCCAGGGCGGGCTGGATTGGGCCGACGCCGAGCGATTGATCGGCGAGGGCACCGGGCGCATCTTCAAGTGGACGGGCCAGGCCAAGGACCACGCGCTGTACAAGGAGCTCTGCGACGCGGGCTTCAAGATCGCTGCGGACATCGCCTGCTTCCAGAGCCACCACCTCAACCATCTGACGCCCAACACCTTCTGCATGGACCTGTACACCAGCGCGATGAAGTTCTGCCTCGCGGAAATGGATGAAACGTACTTCCGCATGCGTGCGACGCGGGCGCTGGGCAAGCTGCGGGCGTTTGCTGACAAGCACTACGTGCGACTGAGCTTCCGCCATCTCAGCGGCGAGCAGATCGCGGGCTTTGGTGCTGGCTCGTTCAGTGATGCGGACATGAGCGCGATGGTCGATCGCCTCGTAACGCGCCTGGGCCAGAGCGATGCGCAGCTCAGCAAGCTCAACCACGCGGGATTCAAGGACTTTACCGAGGGCCCGAGCGAGGACACCCCGGTGCTCCTGCGCCAGGACGCGTACAAGGCGCTGACCGAGGCGGTCACGTTCACGAACCCTGACGGTACCACGACGCAGACCACGCACACGGCTCGCTTCGGCGAGATCGAGCAGCGCTTCTACGCGACGACGCCCAAGGGGCGCGAGCTGTACGACAAGTGCCTGGCGATCGCCGACGCCGCCCGCGAGAAGGACGCGTCGCTGCCCAAGCGTGACTTTGACGCGTACGAGAAGCTCTACAGCGCGCCGTTTGCGCCGTTCCCCAAGACGCTGGATGAACTGGTGCAGCAAGGGTTGGTGCGGGCCAAGTACAGCTCGACTGAGTCGGGGCGAGCAGCACGCGGCTCGATCACGATCACCGATCTCGGCCAGCTCGTCAAGCTCGGGTACGTGCGGATGGAGGGCCTGCGGTATGAGGACTTCCTGCCGGTCTCGGCGGCGGGGATCTTTGCGTCCAACCTCAACCAATACGGCACCAAGTCCACCGCTGCGACCAAGCCCACGTACACGCAGGCGATGCTCGAGGCGATCCTCGGGCGATCGATCATCGACACCGACACTGCCTATCGCGGCATCGAGGCGGCCTCGGTCCTGCGGACGTACGAGGACTTGGGCATCGCCGGCCTGCTCGGTGAGCGGGCGCTGGCGGCGCTGCGGGCGGATGCGGCGCTGGCGCCGGCTGAAGTGCGCTGAGGGCTGGGTGTCGGCAATGCCATGGTGGTTGACCACTCGACCTCGGAGAGGCCGCGCCACTACACTTGGCCCATGCCTACCGACTGGTCGGATCAGATCATTGTGTGCGAACTCGGCGATGAGCCGGCGCTGTCCGAAGAGCTCAACGCGGCATACGACCGCCTCGGCGGTGGGGCGGGTCAGGTGAAAAAGCACGTCGTGCTGAACTTCAGCGGCGTGTCGTACGTCTCATCCTCGCACCTGGCCCAGACGCTGAGGCTGCGGAAGAAGTGTGCGGATATCGGCCGCATGTTGATCTTGTGCTCGCTGAACGATCAGGTCTGGTCGGTCTTCACACTCACGGGGCTTGATCGCGTCTTCCGCGTCACGCAGGACCCGCTGACGGCCCTGGCCACGTTGCAGCTTGAGTCGGACCAATCGATGACTGAGTGAGCGTCGCGGGCGCTTGTGTGATCAGGGAGGGAGCAGAATGACGCTGAGCAGTTCGCGGGCGGTGGAGGGCTCCGGGGTGAGCGCGGGGAGCGTGAGCGCCGGCGCGGCCGGTTCGCCTCAGCCGGTCGTAGAGCTGCGCGATGTGCGGCGGACGTACTACAAGCCCGATGGCAGCGTGCTCGTGGAGGCGCTGCGTGGGGTGACGATCGCGGTGCCGCGTGGGCAGTATGTGGCGATCATGGGCTCGTCGGGCTCGGGCAAGAGCACGATGATGAACATCTTGGGGTGTCTGGATCGCCCGACGACGGGGCAGTATTTTCTGGACGGGCAAGAGACCTCGAAGATGACCGACGAGGATGTCTCGGCGTTCCGCGGGCGCAAGATCGGGTTTATCTTTCAGGCGTTCAATCTCATTCCCGAACTGACGATCCGCGAGAACGTCGAGGTGCCGCTGTTCTATCAGGGCGTGACCCCGAGCGAGCGGCACCGGCGCGCGATGGAGATGCTGGCGCTGGTGGGGCTCGGCGATCGCACCGGCCACCGGCCGAGCGAGCTTTCGGGCGGGCAGCAGCAGCGCTCGGCGATCGCGCGGGCGCTGGTGACCAACCCGGTCGTGCTGATGGCCGACGAGCCCACGGGCAATCTCGACTCGGCGACCGGGCGGGCGGTGCTGGGGCTGTTCGGGCGGCTGCACGACGAGGGCAAGTCGATCATCATGGTGACGCACGACCCGGATGTCGCCAAGCTCTGCCAGCGCGTGGTGCGGCTGCGCGACGGCGTCATCGAGACCGACGTGATGCAGGTGCCCGAGCGGATCGAGGTGTCGGCGCTCTCGGCGCGAGCGGGTGGGGGGTAAGTCGCGAGTCGCGAGTGCAAAGCAGCAAAGCAGCAAATTGACCCCGATGGTCGCTTTCACGATTGCCGATTGCCGAATCCCGATTGCCGATCCTTTTCGCTTTCACAGGAATAGAGTCTGATCGATGGCTGAAGAGACGCACATTCGGGTGAACTTTGGGCGGCCGATGCCGCTGTTTCCGCTTGGGCAGGTGACGTTGATGCCGCACGCGGTTTTGCCGGTGCATGTGTTTGAGCCGCGGTACCGGCAGATGATCGAGGATGCGCTCGATGGCGCGGGTCAGATCGCGATGGCGGTGGTGGAGCGTGGGGAGTGGGATGGTGGCGGCGGGGGGCGTGGGGGTGGTGGGGGGCGTGGGGGGAGCGCTGGGGGTGGTCTGGTCAGTGACGATGTGGATGTCAGCGAGTTGAGCGAGGGCGACTTTGTGAACGATCGGCCGCTGCTGCGTGAGGCGGTGTGCGTGGGGCAGATTGTGCAGCATCACAAGCTGGAGGACGGGCGGTTCACGGTGGCGTTGCACGGGGTCTGCCGCGCGAGGATTGTGGGCGAGGTGGAGGCGGAATCGGGCGTGCTCTATCGGATGGCGATGCTGGAGCCGATCGGGCTGGAGCCCGTAGATGAGGATGCGCTGGTGGCCCAGCGCGTCGAACTCTCGCGGCTGCTGTCATCCACGGCCCTGCGCGAGCTGAGCGACGCCAAGGCGGTCGTGAAGTGCCTGATCGATCCGGAGATGCCGACGTCGGCGATTCTGGAACTGGTGACCTATTCGCTTCTGAGCGATCAAGAGGTCCGGTATCGGTTGCTCGCTGAGGGCGATGCGTTCAAACGCGCGGCTCTGATCCGGGCGGAGCTTCTGGACCTGAAGCGATTGCTTGCACGGGCCGGGGCGCAGCGAGTTGAGGACGTGCCGAAGGGGTGCTGGTGGAACTGAGGGGGAAGGCACTGGGGACTGGGCATTGGGCACTCGGGAAGGCTGGTTTGTGGGTCGTTTGGTTGGCGTGAGAGATTGAAACCGGCGGCGTGTTTGAGCCGAAGACAGAGGTGCGTTGGCGGCTTGATGGGGTCCGGAAACGGTGGACGGTGACATTTGGTAGTGTGTGCGGAGCGAATGGTCCGCGGCACGCAGGATCAGTCAGCAACGGAGAACACGCGATGAATGCGAAGAACAAGGCACACATGAATCAGCTCGGTCGCGTCGGCGCGCTCGTCGCGCTCAGCGGGTCGCTCTTTCTGGGCGGGTGCAACAACGCTGGCGAGGGCGCGCTCTCGGGCGCTGCGCTGGGCGCGCTGGGCGGGCTGGCGATCGGATCGCTGACGGGATCGGCGGGCAAGGGCGCCGCGATCGGCGCCGTGGCCGGCGGCATCGGTGGCGCGGTGGTCGGCGATCAGAACGAGCGGAACGCTCGCAGCCACGGGCGCTGAGTTGAACGCGGGATGATCTGTTGCGGATCGCTGTCGAGCTTCGGCGAGTCTGGGCGGCGCACGCGACGCCTGTCGTCAAACCCCCTCCGGCTCGCGGACTCGCCACCTCCCCCGTTAGGAAACGGGGGAGGGTGAAGACACGCACACCCGGTTCCTACTGCACGCTCACGCGATCGTCGCGCGGATCGCCAGCAGCGCCAGCACACTCACTGTCACCCACAGCGCCACGGCGTGAACCGCCGGTCGCCATCCTACAGCCTTGAGCGTCTGGCGCGTCAGCCCTGCGCCGATCAAGAGCAGCGCCAGCGACAGCATCGAACCGGCGATCTGCTTCAGCACGCCAGCGATCTTGACGATCGCGCCGGGGTCGCTCACGCTCTGCTCCAAGACCGCCCGCAGCAGGCACGCGCCGATGAAGAAGACGATGAACCAGGGGAATGGGCTCTTGGTCGGCGGCGCATCAGTTTGCGGCGCGCTGCGGCGATCCTGCCAGGCCAGCAGGAGCGCGACCGGCACGATCCACAGCACGCGCGTCAGCTTGATCACCGTCGCGTCCTGCTGCGCAACATCGGTGCCCATGTACCCAGCGCTGGCAGCGACCACGCCCGCCAGATCGTGAATCCCCACCGCCGCCCACGCGCCAAACTGATGATCAGTGAGGCCCAGCCATCGCGCGATGAGCGGATACGTGTAGACGCCCACCGCGTTGAGCAGGAAGACGATCGCGGTGGCGATGGCCATGTTGCCCGAGCTGGCGCGGATGACCTGCCCCGTCGCGGCGATCGCGCTGCCGCCGCAGATCGCGGTGCCGGCGGAGAGCAGCGTGCCCACCTGGCGCTCTGTGCGGAGCGTGCGAGTGAGAAGTTCTGAGAGGATCACGACGACGACGATCGCGCCCGTTGACAGCGCCAGCCCCGCGAGCCCGGCGCGAGCGACATCGGCGAGGCTGATCCAGAACCCGAGGATGACGATGCTGCCCTGGATGAGGTAGCGGCTGATGACCTTGAGATACGCCCCCCAGCCGACGAGTCCGAGCAGGCCGAGCACCATGCCAATCGCCAGCGCCAGCGGCGGCGAGCACCACGGCGAAATCGCAAAGACCGCCGCGAGGATGAGCGGGGCGAAGAGCGCCGCGGCGATGAAGGAGAGTTGGCCGATGGGTGGGGGCATGGGGGGGAAGGGCCGAGGGCCGAGGGAAGGGATCAAGGGATCAAGGGATCAAGGGATCAAGGGATCAAGGGATCAAGGCATCAAGCGGAGGGATGGCGGCAAGCGTACCGCAAAGCGAGGAATGGCGGTGGTGCGTCTGATGCGTTTGGTGCCGCGATGGGGTTATGCTTGCGCGATGGCCAAGGCTCCGCGAGCATCGAAGTCGTCTTCCAAGAGCGTCGCTGGCGAAGACGCCGGCGGTTTGCTGGGTGCAAGCACTTCCGCCGCCGCCTCACCTCGCCCCAGCGCGACCGTCACGCAGGATGGCGTCGTCGAGCTCCCGGCGTTCAAGAGGCTGAGCGAGATCGTCGGTCAGCGGCACGCGGTGTCGGTACTGCGGTCGGCGATCGACACGGGGCGGGTGCACCACGCGTGGATTTTCTCCGGGCCGCGGGGCGTGGGGAAGTTCACGACGGCGCGTGCGTTCGCGGCGGAGCTCTTGAGCCGCGCCGAAGCAGGCGCGATGCCGCCCGAGGTGGCCGAGGAGATCATCGGGCTGGTGGCCAGCGCGCGGCACAGCGATGTGCACGTGGTGAGCAAGGAACTCGCGTCGGTGAGTCGCGAGAAGACGGTCCGAGACAGCAAGCAGACGACGGTGGCCAAGGCG